>CAZDYA010000141.1:0-4789 GCA_964509515.1 uncultured Spirochaeta sp. | reverse complement strand
AAGCATAGCTGGGTACACAGATAGTCAACCCCGGCATCTACCTTCTGTTTTAGATAGTTTAGTTCAAGGCTGCGATTGGGGGTGGCGAAATGGCCCTCCGGATAGCCAGCGGCACCGACGGAGAACTTCTGTCTGCCGTCATTGGTTTTGTTCCATTGTTGAATATGCTTAACCAACTCAACGGCAAAAATGGTGCGGATGCTTTCGCCCTGTCCTGCCGGGCGGTCACCGCCCAGGGCCAGAACCGTTCGGATGCCAATCGAATAGTAATAGTCAAGGACGGCATTGATCTCTGATGTCAGATAGGCTGCTGCGGTAATATGGGGAACAATCGGTACGGTTAATTGATTGCTTAGCGTGCTAACCAGTTCGGTAGTGTAGCCTTGGCCACTGCCCCCGGCACCGCAGGTAACCGAGATGTAGCGGCTTTCTGCAAGTGTTTGCAAATTTGCCAGTAGTTTTTCTGTGCCCTGCGGGGTTTTTGGTGGAAAAACCTCAACGCTGATTGATGCCTTAGCCATTTAGTGTTTCCCCAAATTTCCGCCATGCTTCTTCCCGCTCGTTGGGATTGTAGCTGCGGGGTTTGCTGCTATGTGTTGACTGCGAACGGCGAGATGGTCGGTTTAAGGTGTATCTTTGCGGGCTTCGACCGTCTCCTCGTTTTCGACTCTGGCTGTCTGCACGGCTGCGGCCTGACTGTTGGTCTGCTTTTCTTTCGGGCATCATATCCTGACGATCCTTCATTTCGTCTTTCATTAGCCGTTTATAGGAGTTAAAAGAGCGGCCAATATATTTTTCCTGCAGCGTGTTGTAGCGCCCTAATACACGGATCAAAATCTGCCGCCACAGGGGTAAATGCGTAAAGGCCCTGTCGAAAATTTCGCCCAGGTTCAGGTTGAATATCTCCGCTAGCGGCAGAAAAAGCAGGGTGCGGGCATGAAAAAAGACCATCAGATGAGCTCGTAGTTCTTCGGGGGATCTGACTTTGCCCTGTCTTTTTAAATGATGTACCAGAGCCTCGCTGATAACGTTGGGTCTTTCCAGGGATTCAGCCAGAAAACCATCCATTTCGCGTATGGTCCGCAAAATGTCCTGCTCAAAATTTTCCTTGCTGTAAAAGACTTCGTTGTTGATACGGTTGCCGGTTTTTAGGTGCCTTTCCATCACCTTGATGTAGTGGCGTAGCAGATTACTTTGTATGCTGTCCATGTGTCCGGCAAAAACCGGAAACAAATTATCCAGATGTATCCAATGCGAATCGATTGATGTCAGCGGGGCTACAGCAGCTTTGCTTTGCATGTATCGGGTGCGGAATTCGGCTTTGAATTCGGCAAACTTCTTGCCGTATTTTTCGGAAAACCCATCGATCATCTTTTGCATCCGCTCTTCCGGAATAAGCCGCTCAGCATCATCCTTGGCGGCCTGCATGATTGATTTCATGTCAAGGTCGCGGTCTTCTTTCTCTTGTTTTTGCTGCTCGGCCATTTCCATCTGTGCCGAAACATAGCGTGAAATGATTTCGCAGATATGAAAGAAACGCTTGCCAAGTCTTAGTGAACGGTTAGATGAAATCGCAGTCTCCTGCGATAACAGAGAAGAGGTCAGGGATTTCCAGAAATCCGGTTGCCTGGTGTTTAGCTTTTGCTTGATCTCAAGCATGCTGCAGTTTTGTATGCGAGAAGCCATCTCCAGGTAATCCGGGTTGGCAAAGAATGCGCGAAGTTTTCCGACGGACGCGTGAATTACCCATTGAACAGAAGCCGGGGTGGCCAAAAGGGCGTCGTTATCGCGGGCCGGAATTCTGTAAATGCAGGCGATGTCTTTGGGCGGATCGGCAACGGTGCTCAGCAGGCTAAGATAATCCAGACTAAAGATGTCATCTTCGGGAATATGGGGATACTGCTCCGAGATTTCACTTTCAAATGGTAGAGGAGAGGCCAGGGTCTCCTGCAGGTTGATGTAGTATTCTTCGATTATTCTGCTGTAAAAATGAACGCTATCGCGTGAAGCAATTATTATGGCGTGAGGTTTTCTAACCCCGTCGATAATGCGGTGCGTTATCATGCCGATGCGCTGGGTCTTTAGTTTTTGCATCAAGGATTCCAGCTCGTTGGCAGCGTTCTTTAGCTCCATTCCAGCCAGAAGGCGTTCGTAGGGAATCTCGGGTTGCCAGCGGGCACAGAGACGGTGAAAAATCTCCCGCTCTTTGGGCGAGAAATTTCCCAGCTGCGACAGGAATTCTTCCCGTTCCATATTTTGCAAAGAAACACAGTCGGGCGTCGGCGTAAATGCTCGCTGTTCGTTCTTTTTATCGCTCATGAGTTGCAACCCCTCCACAGGTACTTTATTCTGTTAATTATGAACTTGAACAGCTTTCGTTTCAACAGTTTAGTGCAGCTTCATGAAAATACTGAACTTCAATCCCTGCCTGATGACAGGCCTTCCTTGATTATCAGTGATTTTCACGCAGGTGATGGAAGTGTCAAGGATGATTTCAGGCATAACGCGCAACTGACTATGGCAGCTCTGCATGAATATGAGCGTCGCGGCTACCGCATCATACTAAATGGTGATGTTGAGGAATTGCAGAAATTCACCCTGGACAAGATACGACGGCAGTGGGCTGAATTGTATGAATTGTTCGACTTGCTGCATTCGCAAGACAGATTGATACGTCTGGCAGGGAATCATGATCTTGATTTGTTGTATGATCATAAAAAAATCGGCATGCCGGTGCTGGAAGCATTGCGCTACCAATGGCGGCCTGGTGATGAATTCTTCATTTTTCATGGGCATCAGGGGTACCGGCTTTACGTCAAGCACAATCACTATGTAAGCTGGTTGTTGCGTAACGTTGTTGCCAGATTGCCGGTCAGGAATTTATCGGTCAGTCATGACAATCAGAAAAAAAAGAGGCTGGAAAAACTTGTTTATGCCTTGTCAAGCAGTCGGCGTATTGCCTCAATTATCGGGCACACGCATCGGCCATTGTTTGAATCCCTTTCCCGGGTAGACAATGCGAGGTTTATGATCGAATGGCTTTGTCGCCGTTACGGCGAGGAGGACGACGCCGGGAAAGAACAGATCAGCAACGAGATCAGGGTCTTGCGTGCCGAAATAGAGTCCGCTGCCAGACAGCCACAAATGCATTTTGGCAGTATTTACCACGACGAGTTTGTTGTTCCCTGCGTGTTTAATTCAGGCTGTGTGCTGGGTAAGCGCGGTATTACCTGCATAGAGTTGGATCAAAAAAGGATTAGTCTGAAGTACTGGTTTGACAATACACGTTCAAAACGTTCGGCAAGATATGAGATGCACGAAACAACGCAGCTGCCCGGGACGCCCTATTACGAAACCACCATCAAATCATCAAGCCTGGAGGATATCTTTTCGCGTATTCATCTTTTAACTTGATTTTTTATGCGCGGCTTCCTACCATATCCGGGATGAGTGATGAAAAGCGAATTAACGTCCTGATTATAGGTGATGAGGTTCTCTCTAGATCCGTCCCGGAGAGCAATCTGGATTACGTTTTGCAAAAGGCTGCCGCAGCTGCCTATCGTGTCAACGAGGTTGCCATTGTCGGTGATTCCGTACATGCCATTTCCACGGCTATCAAGCGTTTATATTCAGAAGATCATTATCTGATTACCTCAGGCGGGGTGGGGCCGACTCACGATGATGTTACCATGCAGGGTGTTGCAGCAGCATTCTCCTTGCCGCTGCTTGAGAATGCAAAGATGAAAGAATTTTTGCTCAGGGTGTACGGCCCATATAGCACTGACGCCGTTTTCAGAATGGCGCAACTTCCGCAGGGGATGGAGGTTGAATTGAGTGAGGACGGGCTTTGGCCGCTAATGAGGCTGGATCATTGTTATGTGCTGCCTGGCTTGCCGCGGGCCTTTCGGGCAAGGGTCGACCGGATAATGGCAGCCCTGCCGCAGCAGAAACCATTCTGGGTGGCACTGGCATATTCAGATTGTGATGAATCGGTCTTTGCTGCTGAACTGGCCCAAATCCAGGAAAACTTTCCACAGGTGATAATCGGCAGTTATCCAGTTATCCATTCCGAGGCCGGTTATGCGGTCAGGCTTTCCTTGCGAGGGCGGGTACGCGAAGAGGTTCAACTGGCCTGGGAATCTTTGCTGGATGAATTTGGTCAGCATGGCTGGATTAGCAGCAGCCAGCCGCCAGTTGTGGCAGATATAAAGGCGGAGTAGTTTTGATTTTTGATATTATAGGTGATATTCATGGCCATGCTCGTGTTCTGGAAGGATTGCTTGAAATGCTGGGGTATCGTGAACATGGTGGCGTTTACCGCAGCAGTGAATCCGGCAGGATGGCCTTGTTTGTTGGAGATATCGTTGACCGTGGACCGCAGATCCCTCGGGCCTTGCAGATAGTCAGGAATATGGTGGATGAAGGCGAGGCCAGGATGGTCCTTGGCAATCATGAGTATAATCTGGTTGCCTGGTATACCCCTTTGTCGGCTGAACGGCGAGCGCAGGTTGAAAAGGAATATGGACCGATAGAGGGTCCATTGTATGTTCGTCCCAGAACAGAGCGTCATGCCAAACAGTGTGAGCAAACTATCTTGCAATTTGCCGGGCAGGAAAATGTGTTAAAAGACTATCTTGAATGGATGCAGCAACAGCCACTGTTTCTTGATCTGCCTGATCTGCGCATTGTTCATGCTGCCTGGCATCCTCAGGCCGCAGCCACTGTCAAGGAGTACTCTCCGACAGAGCATCGATTGACCGATCAGCTTTTGCATGCCTCCAGCTTTCCT
>CAZDYA010000140.1:0-4929 GCA_964509515.1 uncultured Spirochaeta sp. | reverse complement strand
TGTCAGAACTGACTCACTTGCAGGTTCTGATCATCAAGGATTGCGGGTTAACCAGCCTTAACAACAATGGATTTACCAGGCTAGCGCAGCTTAACAACCTGCAGTCGATCGACATGGAAAATAACCCTGCTCTGACAGACGCAGATAGCCTTAGGCAATTCAAGCAGATTGGCAGGCTCTCACTAAGAAGCACTGCCATAAGCGACACCTCATTTTTGGTGCATATGAACCAGCTGAAGGCTCTGGACTTAAGGGACGTACCACTCTCGCCAAGTATGCTCGAAGATATCAGCCGCATTCCGGGTCTGGAAGAATTAAACCTGAGAAACTGCAAACTTACTGATATCAGCGCCCTTTCCCGGCAAAACGGTCTGAGATATCTTAACCTGCATTCCAACCCGAACATAGACTCCCTGGCTGTGCTGACCTACATGCCAAGGCTTGAGAGCTTGATCCTCAGGAATGTACCGGTCGCAAATCAAATACAACACCTGACTAAACTAAGCGGCCTTAAAAGACTCAATCTGCGCAACACGGGAATCACTGACTTTTCTTTTCTTGCCAAATTGATGCAGCAGGGAGCCCTGCAGGACAGCCTTAGCCAGGGGATCATTGCCGAAGTGGACATTCGCGACAACCCGGTGGCCATTGATCCAGGCGCGGGTCAAATTGGTTACGACCCCCTAATCCCATATTGGGACAACATAACCCAACGCGAGCCGCGAGAGCTGCCCCGTCAGCCTTCGCGCCATGTTATTATCAATGAAATTGTCAGCTTCAACAGCGATGGTTCTGACTGGATCGAGCTGTACAACCCCGGTACGGAGGCAATCAAGCTAAGCGGATGGTCCTTGTCATTGATTGATAACGACGAAAATCCCTGGCGCTTCCCGGAAAACAGCTCAATTGATCCACAAGCTTATCTTATAATCCTGGCATCAGGCGAGAATTTTCAGAATTCGACAGATACCAAGGGGGAAATTCATAGCTCCTATACCCTGCCTGCTACCGGTTGTCGACTGATACTCACCGATAGCAGAAATAGACTGGTCGATTTCATAAATATTCCGCACATTCCACAAGGACACAGCTATGGAAAAATAAACGACAACTCTTTTGGGATAATGCAAATTCCCAGCCCGCGAGAAGTCAATAAATCCCAGCTCCTGGGAACTGAAATCGAATTTTCACATACCAGCGGTTTTTTTTTCGAAGAAATTCAGCTGACGATGCAATGTAATGAGGCTGATATCTTTTTCACCCTGGACGGCTCAATACCCGACCCCGCTGTTGCCAGAGCTTATTCAGCGAACAGGGACGCAGCAGGGCAACAAGGAACTTTTTTATATAAAGATCCGATTCAAATACAACCACGTTCAACCAATTTACAGGGGATAGCCTCAATCCCGACCACCGTCCCTAACACTGATATCTGGGGATGGAAACCTCCCAAGGGCAAGCTGCCCGGCGCCACCACGGTTAGAGCCATTGCCAGCCAGGCCAATTTCTCTAGTCAGGTATATACCCATACCTACTTCATTGACCCCCAACTACGCGATGGCTTTCCGCTAGCAGTTTTCGCGCTTTCTACGGCACCAGAAAACCTCTTTGCGTACGAGAAGGGCATTTATGTTCCCGGAATAATTTATGATCAAAACATTGGATATGAGGGAAACTGGATGAGTCATCCGGCCAACTATCAGTCCAATCATGAAATACCAGTGCATATTGCCTTTTTTGAACCGGATGGCTACCAGGGATTTAGTCAGGAAGGCGGAATGCGTATTCACGGCGGGTGGTCAAGGGCCCAGCCAATAAAATCCCTCAGGCTTTATGCAAGAAAAACCTACAGTATCAACAATGCATTCTACCACAACATATTCAATGGATCGGCCGGTGGCGACAATACCAGCGCTGTAAACGAATTCCGCCGCCTGCTATTAAGGAGCGGCCAAAGCCTTTTCCGCAGCCACCTGCAGGACGCCATTTCGCATGCCCACGCCCATTCATTTTTAAAGGTAGACCTGCTCCGTTACCGGCCTGTGATACATTTTATCAATGGTGAATACTGGGGAATTAAAAACCTGAGAGAGGTATTCGACGAGAACTACATCGCCTCGCACTATTCCATCCCGGTCGAAGGAGTGATAATTGTCGAAGGCCCTTTGGCCTATGATAGTCAGCAAAAGGCCGGACCTGAGGGCGGCAGTCGTGATTTTCGTGAGCTGCTGCAATTTGTTGAGCGGCGTGATATGCGGGATCCCGATAACTTTGCAAGGGTGCAGCAGCTAATGGATATCGACAGCTTTATCGACTACAACATCCTGCGCATCTACTCGGCAGATCCTGACGGAGTAACCAAGCACCTTGCCATGTGGAAAAGTGCTGATCATGACGGACGCTGGCGCTGGCACACCTGGGATCTTGATAATGCACTGATGTTCGTTAACAACGATACCATGACTTTTTACGCCAACGATAAAACAGTACAAGAACACCTGATGACCCAAAAAAGCGAGGAAGACCAAAACTATTCGGATGTATTGGCAATGATCAGTGATGACTTGAACGCCGCCGTGCAGGCAGTAAAAGCACCGCGTTACACGGCCTTGCTAACCGGGCTTCTGCAGAACCATGCCTTCCGCCGCCGCTTTATCAATCGCTTTGCTGATGTGCTTAACAGCCTTTACCGCCCTGAGGTTTATTCAAGCGCCCTCATACAGGCTGCCCAGGTAATAGAAGAAGAACTGCCTCGCCATATAGATCGATGGGGATATCCATTTTCCATTCGCTATTGGCGCAGCCAAATCAATCAGCATATTGATTTTATCAATCGACGGCCCGAGATTCTGCGGCGTCACATTTTGGATTACTTTAGGACCCGTAAAATGGAAATCAGAGGGACAGCCCAGATCGGTATTGACCTGCCAACGCAGGGCGGAAGCATTCGTATAAATTCATTATCCCTGATTCCTGAAACCCCCTCTGTCGGCGATCAAACCAATTGGCAGGGAATCTATTTTACAGGCATCCCGATTGAGCTGGAAGCTGTCCCGAAACCTGGCTGGAAGTTTACAGCCTGGACCGGCGACATCCCTCAGAACCAGCGGGAAAATCAGACCATCACTCTATCATTTCAGAAGGACATACAAATATCAGCTGATTTTTCCAAGGCCACAGAAAGAGAATAACATTGACAAGGCCAGTAAACTTGGCAATTATAGCACTATTATGATCCGATTCTTTTTTGACTTTTTGGTTTCCCTGATTGTTTGGTCAATCAGTGTGATTGTTGCCATTCCATTGTTTTTAATTGGTTTGGTCATTCGCCTGTTAACCGGCTTGTTTGACAAACGCCTGTTTATTCTGCATCAATATTCATGTTTCTGGGCAGGTATTTACACCTTTATCCACCCCTTTTGGCGGGTAAAAATCACCGGACGGCGCAATATCCGACCAGGCGTTGCCTACGTTCTGGTTAGTAATCATCAATCACTGGTTGATATTCTGGTATTATACCGGCTATTCAAGCACTTCAAGTGGGTAAGCAAGGCAGAATTATTCAAGGTGCCGATCTTTGGCTGGCATATGTCGGTAAACCGCTACATCAGGCTGGACCGCGAAGATATGCGCAGCCAGTTCAAGATGCTTAAAACAGCGATGAAAAACATCGAAGAAGGCAATTCAATCATGCTTTTTCCGGAAGGCACCAGAACCGAGGATGGCAACCTGCGCCGCTTTAAGGAAGGTGCATTCATGATCGCCAAAAAGACCGGGGCGCCTATCGTGCCGATAGTAATCAACGGAACCTTTAATGCAATGCCAAAAAACAGCCTGCTCATGCATAATTTTACCAGGATGGAAGTAACGATATTGCCTGAAATCACGGCCGAAGAAGTGGCAGCCAAAGACGTTAAGGAACTAACTGCCCAGGCACAGAGTGCAATCCAGGCCAACTTAAAGGCAGTAACAACAGCTGGCAATTAATCTTGCCAAGCAGCCCTGAGCTGCATGAGTTTTTCCCAGTCCCGCTCATCAGCGTAGAGCCTGTCTGGATAATCCAGGCGGGCCTGCACCTGATCAAGAATAGCCAACGCCTCCTGACGATCACTCATCTCTGGAATTTCCATAATCCCTTCCATTAGCTTGGCCCGCTCAAAAGGATCAGCAACCTGTTTCAACATATCCCGCTTAACTGCCTGTTCCGCCCTTCTTCTTTCCTGATCCCAATCCCTGTGCCACAAGGCCCGGGCGAGTTGCAAACGGTTGTCCTGAAAATCATGAACAACCAGACCATCTTCTACCATTTTCAGATGATACATTATGCCGGTTCTAGCCAGTGAAACCGCGGCATCTCGATCCCCAAAAGAGAAAAATCTGGGAAGCAATTCGTACAAAAAGGAAGCCGTATAATAAATATACCCTGCGGTTGGTTCCATTTGGGCCGATTTGATTAACAAATCACGCATTTGACCAGAAGTGGCCAGTGAATTTAGCGGTCCGTTATATATTCCCCGCTGGCCTATCAAAGCCGCCTGCCAGAAATAGGCAAAATGCTGTGAATCATCAATCTCCATGGCAACATCTAACCATTCCTGAGCGGTGTCAAAAGCCGCCTCAACCCTGTCATCAGAAATGCCTTGATACATAAGATGATCTGCAATGTAGATATGGCTCTGCGCCAGCCGCCATGCAATCTGTAATGGCTGAATATCAGCTGGTTCCTGGTAATACGCGGTCAATAGTTCAACCGCCTCTGTTAATTCCCCACGGGCGAGCAATAAATCGACCTCGATTAAACGGGGATGAATACTGGTAAAACTAGCCAATCGCAAAGGCAGGAATAATGTGCAGGTTATCGTTAAACACGCAATAAAAAAACTGATTCGGGTACTCGGTATTGTGCTCATTCATGCAATATATCCAGCC
>CAZDYA010000139.1:0-4933 GCA_964509515.1 uncultured Spirochaeta sp. | reverse complement strand
GAAGAAGGTATTGCCCGGGTCTTCGGTACAGGAGCAGGCTTGTCTTCGTCAACGCCGATAGGCGGTGGCTGTATCAATCAGTGCAGCTGTCTTGAGCTAACGGACGGCAAAAAGCTTTTTTGTAAAAAGAATGGTATGGAACTCAGCGGTATGTTTCATGCCGAAGCACAGGGTTTGCTTGCTATGCGAAGGGTATCGCAGCGGGTAGACGGGCCGCGTATTCCTGAGCCTATTGCCCTGTTGCAGGGGCAAGGGTATCAGTACCTTCTTTTGGAATGGATAAGCCCGGGAAGACAGGGCTCGGCTTCGTTGCTTGGAGAGCAGTTAGCCAGATTCCATGCAGCTGGCGTGGGGGCCGAAGAACTTCCTTGCGTTGATGGTCAGTACAGCGACCGGCAAGGATGGGGCTTCCCCTTTGATAACTTCATAGGTCGTACACCTCAGATTAACAGCTGGAGAGGAAGTTGGGCGGAATTCTTTGGTGATTGTCGCCTGGGCTATCTTGTTGGTCTGCTGAAAAAAGCCGGCCTTGCAGATAAAACAATGCTTGTCCTTTGGGATAAGCTGCGCAAGCACCTGGCTGAATACCTGCCAGAACCGGAAGATGCCTCGCTCTTGCATGGTGACTTGTGGAGCGGGAATTATATGACCGATCAATCCGGGCAACCGGTATTGTATGATCCTGCCGTTTATGTCGGCGATCACGAAGCCGATCTGGCCATGATGCAATTATTTGGGAATCCTGTGCCGGCCTTTTGGGAGGCTTACCGGGCCAATTTCAAGCTGGACAAGGAATATCCCCGGCGGCGCGAGATCTATAATCTTTATCATCTAATGAATCATTTATTGCTTTTTGGGCGGGGCTATCATTCGGCAGTTATTCACTCCCTGCATGGCATCCTTGATAGACCTGTTATTTTTCCTTGACGTCTTAACAATCTGGTAGGAAAATAACATCAAGGAGCGAGCATAATAATGAGCGACGTTTTGGAAACAGCCTTTTTGAATGTTCTTGGTGATTCTTCCTTTCCAGAAAACCGTGTGGTTATCAATCCGAACGATGGTCTGGATATCGGGCTTATGATGTCGGAGACGGTGGCCGAGATTTTTATTGGTACAACTCCAGCGACCTTTGATGAGGGAAAGGACTATTCGCTGCACGGGACCGTTGTTCAGAAAAATGAATGCAAGGTAGGGACTGTAGAGTTAAGTCTCAAAACGCTTGAACGGATGGGTAAACCCAAGAGGGTTCGCTTGCATTTAATGCCTGAGTATGCCCATCCAAAGTTGCTGCTCGCAGGAGAATAGTGGGGGACGCAGCCTGATGCAATCGCGGGCTGCGTTTTTTTTCTTTTTTCAAATAAACGACCAAATTGCTTGAATCACGCTACATCTTGTGTTACTTTCGATCTTACACCACTAGATATGGAGGGAGAGATGGGTAATTCGGGTTCTGCGCGGGTCAAGGTTCAGCCATTACGGTTGCAGGAAAAGGCGGTTATCGAAGAGAAGCGTTCTGTACCAACGCAGGTAAAAAAGCGCGATGGGCGTACGGTTCCTTTTGATGTAAACCGGATTGTAGAAGCCCTGGATAAATGCTTTCATAGTAATCCCCCTGCCGGCTCAAGGACCTCCGGGGAGCTGGCTAATCAAGTGGTGAATGTCGTAGCGGCCAAATACGATCTGCCAAGTGTCGAGCAGATTCAGGATATTGTCGAAATGGTGCTGCAGGCCGCCGGTGAATACGAGGCTGCCAAGGCATATATTCTTTACCGTGCTGATCATGAACGAATGCGTCGTCAGCGCCCTGTTGCTCCAGAGGTGCAGGCAGCCTTTGCTGAGTCAGATTCCTACTTTCCTACGCAGTTGCAAAAGTTTCAGTTTTACGACAAATACAGCCGCTTTAATTATGAGAATGGGCGCCGAGAGACCTGGGTGGAGACCGTTAACAGGTCGATGGAATATCTAAAAGAAATATCTGAGAACCGTCTGGATGACCAGGTTTATGAACGACTGCGACAGGGCATCTTACAGATGAAGGTCATGCCATCGATGCGTCTGTTGGCCATGGCTGGTGATCCAGCCCGGCGCAATAATATAGCTATCTATAATTGTTCCTACCTGCCGGTTGATAGCATAGACTCATTTGTAGAGGCCTTGATAATCAGCATGAGCGGCTGTGGCGTCGGCTTTACGGTGGAACGGCAATACATAGAGCAGATGCCGCGCATACAGCGTCAGAATGGTCGACATCGCGGGACGCATCTGGTTGAAGATACCTCTGAGGGCTGGGCAGATGCCCTGAGATTGGCTTTGCAGACCTGGTTTGATGGTGAAGATATTGCCTTTGATTATTCGGCTATCAGGCCTGCAGGGGTCCCTCTCAAAATTAAGGGTGGACGTGCCTCGGGGCCGGAACCTTTGCGCCAGATGATTCAATTTGCCAAACAGAAGGTGCTGGCGCGTCAGGGCGGCTTTTTGACCAGCCTGGATGCGCATGACATTATGTGCGCGGTCGGCGGGGCGGCGGTTTCTGGCGGGGTGCGCCGTACGGCGATGATCAGCCTGTTTGATTATGATGATGTTGAAATGCGACGCTGCAAGGACGGTGATTTCTGGCACGGTAATGCCCAAAGGTGGAATGCCAATAATTCGGCTGTTTGGCCGAACCGACCTTTAAGTCAGCAGGAAGTTGCAACCTTTGTGCTGGACATGGTTCGCTCGGAGCGCGGTGAGCCTGGAATCTTTAACCGCCGGGCGGCAATAGAGAACCGCCCTGAGAGGCGCGAGGAAAGGGATTTTGGTACCAACCCTTGCGGTGAAATCATCTTGCGTCCTTTTCAATTTTGCAACCTGACCAGTGCGATTGCCCGCGAGGGTGACTCCTTTGAGACTTTGAAAGACAAGGTGGAGATGGCGGCAATATTGGGGACCATACAGTCGATGGCAACGGACTTTCCCGGCTTACGGCCGATATGGCAGAAGAATTGCGAAGAGGAGCGCCTGCTAGGTGTCGATTTAAACGGGCAAATGGATAGCCCGGTATGTCAGGATGCAGATGTACAAAGCCGGCTGCGGTATGTCGCTGTCGAGACCAACCGGGTGTACGCAGAAAAACTTGGTATCCCTCAGTCAGCTGCGGTTACCGCCGTTAAGCCTTCCGGCAATTCAAGTCAGCTGCTGGATAGTTCTTCGGGCCTGCATGTCCGCTGGGCGCCGTATTATATACGCAATGTTCGGGTCGGTGCGCATACTCCGGTTTTTAAGGTCTTGCAGGATGAGGGCGTGCCGATGGACCCGGAAAATGGGCAAACTGCTTTGAATGCGACAACCTGGGTAGCACATTTTCCGGTCAAGAGTCCTGATAATGCCGTCACCAGAAGCGACAGGAGTGCCGTTGAGCAGTGTGAGTATTGGCTGCAAAACAAGATGCACTATACCGAGCATAATCCATCGGTAACGATAACCTATCGCAGTGACGAGGTTATAGATATTATCAAATGGATTTGGGATCATCAGGACAAGATAGGCGGGATGGCCTTTTTGCCGGCGGTGGATGCCCAGTACGATCAGATGCCCTATGAGGAAATTGATCGCGATGAGTATCAAAAGCTGGCGGAAGCCTTTCCCCAGATCGATTTCTCCAAGATTTGCCGCTACGAGGATACCGACTTAACCACCGCTGCGCAGGAGGTCGCCTGTTCAGCAGGTCATTGTGATGTCTGAGGCGCTTATTACGGGGGCTTCCAGCGGACTAGGCGCAGAATTTGCCCGCCAGCTGGCGCAACAGGGGTGGAATTTGATTCTGGTGGCACGCCGGAAAGACGCCTTGCAGGCTATTGCCGATGAATTGTCAGAGGCCTATGGTGTCGATGTCCATGTTCTTGCAGCCGACTTGGCCGAGATTCATGGACGGGAGGCTGTTGCATCCATGATTGCCGGCCGCCCGGTATGTCCGCGGCTGGTAATAAACAATGCCGGTTTCTCTATTCCGGCGGCCTTTGCCAGCCAGCCTTGGGAAAACCATCAGGGCATGATAGATGTAAACATAACGGCGATGACCCAGCTGTCGCATGCCTTGGCCAAAAGGATTCAGGAAGACCATGACCGCATGGATCAGGATCATGTTTTGGCGGCTGTCCAGCCGGTTCCGAGTTTGATCAATGTTGCCTCGGTGGCGGCCTTTGCCGGTGTGGGTTTGTACAGCGGCGCCAAACGTTATCAGGTTTTACTATCGCGGCGCATTGCCAGGCAAATGGCTGGCAGGCTGGCAGTGCAGGCCCTATGTCCTGGCTTTGTCCGGACCGGCTTTCATTCGACCGAGGCGTATTCTGGCAGCAAGCTGCCGGGCAGGGTTCCGGGTTTCATGTGGCTTTCTGCTGGTTTTGTGGTCAGAAAGTCCTTGGCACATATTCGACGACAGCAAAGAAGGGCTGCCAGCGGTAAGGCAGGTCGCCCTGTTGTGGTCCCCTCTTGGCGATATGCACTGCTGGTAAGGTTGGCCAGGCTGGCCGGATTGTAGTAGTATTTTTGATATGGAAAATTTGTTTTTCGCCAATCCGATGAGCCCTTCGCAGTTACGTTCCCGCCTTGATCCCAGGCCAGGAGAGGAAACCGATCTGAGGGGGCCTTTTTTTCGCGATACGACGGCAATCATTCATTCCTCGGCCTTTCGTCGTATGAAGCATAAGACCCAGGTTTTCTTTGCGCCCAAGAATGATCATATATGTACAAGGATTGAACACGTCATGCATGTTGCTACCATCGCATCGACTGTTTGCCGGGCGCTAAATCTTGATTCCGACTTGGCCTGGGCCATTGGCTTGGGTCATGATCTGGGCCACACTCCCTTTGGGCATCTTGGGGAAACCATACTGGCCTCACTAAGGGGCAAGGCCGGGTTTCGCCATGAGATGTATTCCCTGCATGTAGT
>CAZDYA010000138.1:0-4947 GCA_964509515.1 uncultured Spirochaeta sp. | reverse complement strand
ATATTGAAGCGCGCGGGCGCTGTATAGCAGGACATAAAGGGCGATGTGTTCCGGCAAATAGCGTTCACGATCGATCAGTTCTTCCAGACTAATGCCGTTGATATATTCTTGTACGATATGAAAAGCGCCGTGTTCAGCAAAATGGTCGTAGACATCAACAATGTAATCGCTTTTGAAACTGAACATCAGCTTGGCTTCGCGCAAAAAGCGCTTTTGGACGTGAGTTTTTCCCTGCATGGTTAGTTTTTTGATAACCAGCAGCTGGTCGAGGGTGGGGTGCTCCGCTTTGTAAACATCGCCCATGCCGCCTGTAGCAATCAGGCCAAGAATTTTGTATTTACCAATCTTTGCTGGAATATCAGCCATAGGGTCTCCTGTTCCAATTATCTCGTCTATTCAAAAGTATAAATATCATGTTCCGGAAAGAATTCCCGGGCAGGTGATAAAATTGCAGCAATGCCGCAACAGGGATTATGCAATTGAATATATTTTCCGCCAGCCCGCAAATTATATGTCCCCTGAATGGGGCGGTGCCCGCCAAAATAGTAATGGGGACGGTCATTGGCGCATTTCTCCTTCAGCCATTCGGAAAGCATGGTTTCCACGCTGCCCGGGGCGGAATCATCATTGGCTGTCCAGGTTAGCCCCTCAGTAATATCAGGACGCTGCCGGTATTCCAGCACCTCCTCGTATCGATAGGCGCGGGCAGGTTCCGCATGGCTGGCCATAAAGCAGTTTCCGGTGGTCAGCAGGGGCAGGTTGGTTTCAAAAAGGTCAATCAGCTTGATTGTTCGAGCGTGATAAAACTGTTCCATATAGCGGGCAACCATTTCTCCTTCATAGGCAAATTTGCCAAGAGGATGATTGCCGCGGCCTTCTTCGTCCAGAATGTTTTCATGGTTGCCCTTTAGCATATGAACGGCCTCAGGATAAGCAGTTTTTAATCTGGCAAGGATTTCAAGGGTGCCAAGATTCTCGCGCATTTCCTGATCCATGGCTTTGTGCTGGTGATAACCATTAATGAATTCTTGCAGGCCTTGTTGCCAGCGTTCGAGAGCCCGCCGCTCGGAATGAACGTAATCGCCTAAAAATAAAAGCTGGGCACGGCCTTCATCCAGCGCGATGTGCAGTGGCGTTGCGGTCTCAGCGGTCCAGGGGCAGCTGGTGTCATTGGGCTCAGGAACCGGCAGGCGCAGGATTCGCGGTATTAGTTCCAGGCGTCCATGGAGATCGGGAATGATGATTGAAAGGCGGTCATGTGGTAAATGAACAATACCCCCGGGCATGCCATTGGAATCAAGCGGTCGCAGGGCTGGTGTTTCTTCGAGGAGATTCTCTATGCAGGGTTCAAGGGCCTTGTGCAGGGTAGCGGCCGTCGGCAACAGCTTGCGCTGGGAGATTTCATCAATTTTTTCGATCACTTGCTGGCTGTTGATAACTATTCCCCCAAGGTGTTTTTATTAACAGCAGTAAAGCCTTCGGCGATAATCCTGGTTGCCGTATTGAGCTTTTCGGTTTCATTTTCCGGATCAAGTTCTTCGTTGTAGACCGCTATCTTGAAAATGGGAGAACTGCGTTGTATTGGACCATGTGAGAAACGAGCCGGCTCGCCGAGGCAGATTTTGGTTTGAATACTGGTATCCTGGGATTCGGCAGAATCCGGAACATCCAGGCGCAGGCCAATGCTGGTATACTGCACACGCCGACGGTTTTCAATTACAGGGTCGATGGTGATGAGTGAGCCTGAGTAGGTAAGCAGTAAGGCACCCCTGGGGAAATCAGCCTCAAGAACTTCTGTGGTTTCAAGCTGAAGCTCGCTTATTCTGGTGTCAAACAGGTTGTTCTTTTGCAGCCAGCCTTCAGAGATGGCCTCGACAGCATCTTCGCCCTGAGGAAGACCGGATTTTACAGCAATTTCCCTGATGTGGTCTTGAATGGTATCAGGGATTTGGATAATAAAGCTTTCCATAAACACTCCCATTCCCAGTTTCGGACAAAAAAGTAAAATTCCTTACCCAAAACGGAAATGGAATGCATGAATTAGCCTATAGTATGGTGGCCTCAACCTCAAAGCAGAAGAGCTTGATCCCTTCTTCCGGGTAGAGCTTTTTTACCTGAGAAATGGCCTCTATTATCCTGTCCCGTTCTTGGCTTGAGCAATAAATAATCAGCATGATGTTTTCTTCTGGCCAGGTGGGGTTTCCCAGTCGCTGGCCGCTGTTTCCCTTGCCGTAAACCGGAGAGATGCGAGTGAACATATTGCCGGCCTGCACAAAAGCAAGCCGGTCAAAAATATCTTCTTCTACTGCCTGGTTGGCAATTATTTCAATGCGTGAGTAGGTGCTCATTATTTGCCCTCCTGAATATGCTCAAATTGCCTTTCCAGCCTGGCTTCACGACGTTCCTTGGCACCGGCGGTCATCTTGTTAAAGACGGCATAAATTACCGGTACAAAAAACAACGTAAGTGCGGCACTGACGGTCAGTCCGCCGACAACTGTAAGGCCAATAGGCTGGATTAATTCAGATCCCTGACCTTTTAGAAAGGAAACCGGGATAAGTCCCAAGATGGTAGTCAGGTTAGTCATCAGAATCGGGCGCAGGCGATTGCCGCCGGCCTCAATACAGGCTTCGTTAATCGGCATTCCGCGTTTGCGTAGCAGGTTGGTATAGTCAACAAGGACGATACCGTTATTAACTACAATCCCGATGAGCATAACGACCCCGACGGCAGTAAAGAGACTCAGACTAACCCCCATAAAAACGTGGATGGTGATAACACCAATAAGGGTTAGGGGTATGGTAAAAAAGATAATAAAGGGGTCAATGAAGGATTCGAATTGCGCCGCCATTACGCCGAAAACCAGCAAGATGGCAACCAGAATAATCGAGATAAAAACCTTGCCGTAGCGCATTACGTCGGCAAACTCTCCGGAATATTGAATGATGACTCCGTCGTCCAGAATTACCTGTTCCGCAATCAGGGCCTCGATTTTTGGTTGGACCTCGCCAATCTGGGCGCCTGGCGCCAGGTCGGCCTGCACCCGGATTTGCCGGGCCTGCGAATCACGCCTGATTTTTACCGGGCCTGTTGTTCTTTCATAAGATGCGAAACTCGATAAGGGGATGCGGATATTGGCAGCATTGCTGACGAATATTCGATCCAGGTCCGGGATTTGGGTTCTGTCGCTTTCATCCAGAATAAGTACGATATCGTACTCATTACCATCTTGGCGGAAGCGTGATGCTGTAATCCCGTCAAGATTGGCTTTGACTTCCTGGCCGATGGTGGCGGTGTTAAGCCCCAGGGCATACGCACGCTCCCGGTCGATAACAATATCAACTTGAGGTAGACCATCGCTCAGGTTAACCTCTGGATCAAGCGCTTCGGGAACCTGTTCCTTTAAAATGGCTATAATGGCATCGGCGGCCCGCCGGGCACTGTCGGTATCATCGGTGCGGATGCGGATATCGATAGCGCGGCCTCCGCCCATGCCTCCTCGGCCGAAGCCGGAGCTGCCAAAGGCAATCTCTACCCCTGGAAAGGCGGTAAAGTGGGGGCGCAGGGCCATCTGGATTTCCTCGGCCGTTTCAATACGATCTTCGTATTCAGGGAGGGTGATGGTAACACTGCCGCTATGCGATTCGCTGCCGCCTCCCAGCATGGAGCTGCCGCCAACCTGTAAAATAATATCCTTGTAGCCCTGTACTTCCTGTTTAATGATCTCCTGGAATTGAAATAGGACCTCTTCGGTCACATCCAGTTTCGTTCCAATCGGCAGATTTACATCCAGGGTAACCGTGTCTTCTTCTTGTTGAGGGAAGAGTTCAAAACCAGCTGAGGGGATGAGAGCCAGACTGGCGACAAAGAAAACAATGATGATGACGGATGTAAAAACCTTATGCTTTAGAACAAGGCGCAAGGCACTTTTATATTTGTTGTCCATTCCGACAAAGAAGGCTTCCATGGCCGAGTCAATCCTGGCCAGGCGGCCTTTTAATGGTTTCTGAGCTCGGGAAACCAGAGGAAAGTAATGGCTGGATAATATTGGCACCAAAAAGATGGCAACCAACAGCGAGGCAACCAGCGAAATTACAACGGTAAAGGCCAGTCCCGAGAAGAGTTCCCCGGCCAATTCGAGTTGAGCCCGGAAAAGCGCTAGCGGCAAGAATACCGATATGGTGGTCAAGGTCGCAGCCACAATGGCGTTAATCATTTCCTGGGTGCCCAGGGTGGCCGAGGGTCGCAGCTTGGCGCCCTTTTCACGGTAGTGGTAGATGTTTTCCAGAATAACAATGGAATTGTCGACCAGCAATCCGACTCCCAGCGCGAGTCCGGCAAGGGTC
Source organism: uncultured Spirochaeta sp. (assembly GCA_964509515.1). Lineage (GTDB taxonomy): Bacteria > Spirochaetota > Spirochaetia > DSM-27196 > DSM-8902 > Spirochaeta_B. Next base: position 601 of record CAZDYA010000138.1, on the reverse strand, counting down.
ATCAGGTTAAGGGTTAAACCGGCGAAGTACATCAGGGTAATCGTAATAACAATCGAGGTAGGAATCGAAACGGCAACTACCAGCGTTGAGGTGTAACTACGCAGGAAAATAAACAGGATGATGATGGCCAGCACGGCACCCATGATGGCCTGGTTGGAAACCGAAGATAGTGAATCACGTATTAACTGGGTTGTATCTGACATGACCTCCAGTTTTACATCGCTGGGCAATTCGGAGTTAATGGTATCCAGCTGAGCCAATACGTTGTCAGCCGCTTGCACAGAGTTGGCATCGCTTTGTTTTTGCACTGAAACATACAGGCTTGGTTCGCCATTTATATATACGCGGTTGGCGTCGCGGCGATAGCCTTCATATATGGTGCCCAAATCACCAAGCCGGATCAGGGCGCCGTCGCGTTGAGTGACAACGGTTCGCTCAATCTCTTCCAGCGTACGGAATTCCCCGGCGGTCCGGATAACATAATCGGTATCGCCTTCTATCAGCCGGCCGGCGCTCAAATCCATGTTTTGAATGCGCAAGGCCTGGGAGATTTGGGAAAATGTCAGTCCATAGGCGTCCAGCCTGCTACGCGGAATATCGA
>CAZDYA010000137.1:0-4950 GCA_964509515.1 uncultured Spirochaeta sp. | reverse complement strand
AGGCATAGGTCTTGTTCTTGGCCGCCCCAAGAATCACCAGAAAAAAGATACCCATGGCCGAGATGTCCGGCGCGGTATCAAGCAATATTAGAGAACGCAGGCTGTAGGGATGCTGTGCGGCATAGTGCATGGCATACTGTCCGCCCAGGCTGTATCCTGCAATATGAAAAGGCGCTTGCAGCACCACCTGATAGAATTCATGCAGTTCACTGGCAATCTGGTCCAATGAATAATCCGGATCATGTGCAGCGCCATTGGCTGTCTTGCCATGACCCTTCAGGTCCAGGGCGTAAATGTGGAAATTATTTGTCAAATATGCAGCTGTTTTTTCCCAGCAATGCGCATCAACCTTTAAACCATGAATCAACAAGATCTTTGGCTTGCCCTGATTTGGCCACTCCAAATAATGATAACAAGTACTGCCCAACTGTACGGTTTTACTTTCCATGTGAACCTCCTGATGAAAAAGAGGAAGCAGTGAATCACTACTTACCAGCGCAAATATGCTGGCTAATATTGCTACCATATCCCTTGTCTGTCAAGCTGATTAAATTGCTGCCTTATCCCGATGTCCCGCCACGCGCCCGCCATTCTGCCAACGACCCGTCATACAAGGATACATTCTGCATCTCCAGTAAACGCGCACAGAAAAAACCCAAAGCACCACAATAGCCATCGCCACAGAAAAAGATTACGCGACTGTCTTTCTGAATACCGGCAGCTGAAAAGACCGCCTCGGCCTCGAAGGCCCGCCGTATCGTCGGCACCGGCTTGCCGACAAACAGGCTGGTATATGGCAGATTTATGCTGCCGGGAATGCTTCCAAGCTGGTACTGCCGGGCGGGAAGAAGATCGCACAAAATTGTTGAGCTGGCCGTTGCTGTAAGCACATCGGCAAACTCAGCCAGATACTGCATCCGCGGCCGAGCCTGGTACTCGCTGATATAGCGAGGGGGGTCATGAAAATCAACGGCCGTCATCTCGGCTGTCCAGGCGGTATATCCACCATTAAGAATGGCGACACGCTCATGCCCGATGATCTGCAGCACCCACCACAGGCGGGCGGCCAGAAAACTGCCGCCCTGATCATAAATGACGATAGGACGGCTGTCGTCGATTCCGCTGACCTGCAACTGCTCAACGCAATAATCGATATCGCGCAACTGCCCGGTCAGACAAATATCCTGACCGATAAAAACTTCGCCTTCGAACAATTGTGGCGGCATGTGCAGAGCGCCGGGAATATGACCGGCCTCATACTGCTTGCGGTCTCGGGCATCAATTATTTGTACATCGCTCATTTCCGTATACAAGCGCTGCGCGGAAATCAATAGTGAAAAACTGTATACACCCACAGCTGTTACTCTCGGGTATTTTGCATTGCTGGTCAAGTTTTACTGGGCGTTTGAGTTGAATTTTCAGTATGTTTGGCCTGTGGGTTTTCCCGCATCAAGGAGGACATTATGTTGCAAAAAGGTGATAAAGCTTTTGATTTTAACTTGAGCGATGCCAAAGGACAAAAAATCAGCCTGAGCCAATTCAAGGGCAAAAAGGTTGTTATCTATTTTTACCCCAAGGATGACACCCCGGGTTGCACCACCCAGGCCTGCGGCTTGCGCGATGTATACGATGATATTCTGGCCAAAGGCGCTGTAGTTGTCGGAATCAGCGCAGACAGCGAGGCTTCGCATGCCAAGTTCATGGATAAATACTCCCTGCCCTTCTTTCTGGCCAGCGATCCGGAAAAAACCGCGATACAGGCCTACGGTGCCTGGGGCGAAAAAAAGATGTACGGCAAGGTCTACGAAGGAATCATCCGCAGCACCTTTATTGTGGATGAGGAAGGCATGATAGCCAATGTTTTCCCCAAGGCAAATCCAAAGACCCACGCCCAGGATGTACTGGCCGCGCTATAGACCTTAACGACTGGTGATTATGCCTGAAATGCGATATATTTTTAGGCATAAAGGGGTATTTGATGGAAAAAGAACAAAGCGGCAAAAATATTTCTGGCAATAGCCTAAAAGGCTGCATGCTTGCCCTTTTGCTGCTGTCCATCACAGCCTGCAATGTGACCAACCCATTGCAGGCCTATCTGGAAGTCAACCTGTTACCGGAAAGCCATCAGTCTTTTTTGCCGGCAGCCGCTGATGGCATCTGGCGGGCCTATGTTTATGACCCAACCCAGCTTGCCGAACCGGAGACCGGCATTGCCATCGACCCAACCAATCCAGGCGATGCCCGCGCCCACTTTTTGGTCTTCGAAGACCCGGCATTGGGTGCCGGTTACACAAACGCTGCCCGTCTGGAGATGCCCAACCTGATGCCCAACGGTGATTTCGAGGCGGCCCTTGGTGCAGAATGGGACGCCGCCTTATTTACAGGCACCTTCGCCGATGGAGCCGCCGGTGTGGGCTATGAAATAAATCAGAATGTATTGAATGTTGATAGCAACGCTACCGACGATCGGGCTGATTTCGCGCTGTCCAACCTGACCGGCGGTCAGCCGCCGCACGGTTCCACCCTGTTTGTGCGCTATGATATTCGCAGCGATGGTTTCCCCTTGAATCGGCTGCAGCTGCACAACGGTGCTTCGACCGATGCCCTGCAAACCCTTAACGCCAGTGGTCTTTCAGCAGTAGCTGCCCCGCTGGCATTCCCAATTGATTACTTTACCGGCATCACCGAAGAAGATGCCGACATCCGCAGCACCTTTACGATCTCGGCCAGCAGCGACCCCACCCCGACGATGGCGATGGTAGGCGGGCTGCTTGATGATCAGGGCACCCTGCTGACCGGCAGCATCGATAATCTGCGCGTCGGGCGGGCTGATGTTCGCAGTTACATACGCGCCAGAGTTCCAGCCTTGGCCAACGAGGATCTGCGCATAATTTCTGGTTCGTACACCTTTAGCTTTGAAGTGCGCCGCGATCCTACTGCTGATCTGGACGATGCAGGCAAAGAACCCAACCGCTTCCCGTCCACCGGGATCTCGGTTGAACTATTCGCCGCCGACAGCAGCGCCAGCATGAACGGAAAAGAGATCACGCTGGACTGGGATGATCTGGCCAACTGGACCGAAGTCAGTCTTAACTTTGGCGGCTTTCAGGTGCCCGCCGGACTGGATGATGATGAAATCGCCATGGAAATCCGTATTTATTCCAACAACCCGCATAACTATGAGCGAACCAGCGATGTCGGCAGTATCCTGATACGTAATCCAAAACTCGAGCTGTATCAATAAATTATAATCATTTAACTATCATTACCCGGCGGTATTCATCTATGCCGGGTGCCACCGTTCGGATAAAGTATATGCCGCGGGCTACCGAGCGGCCGCCCATATTGGTGCCGTTCCAGGTAACAGTATGCAAGCCGACGTTCTGCGGGCCGCGGTGCAGCACGCTGATCAGATCACCGGCCAGATTAAACACCTGAATCGTGACATTGCCAGACTGTTCAAGCCGATACTGAAGAATCGTACTTTCGCCCAAATCAGGATTGATCACGTTGTTAAGAATGGTTACCCCGGCACGTTGTTCAACCGGATTCCGCAGGTCCACACTCCAGGGAGCCAGCGCCAGGAAATCACTCGAATCAAGCAAGCGCACAGCAAAGAGGTTGTCCACCCGGAACAAAATATCAAGCAGGCGGCCATCATTTAGCTCATCATCATTTATTCTGAAGGTCAGCAACTGATTGCTACGGCCCAGCGGGGTCTGGCTGCCTGCCTCCCCCAAAGGAAAGGCATTGAAACCGGGCTGGACTATCGGCAGCCAAAGCTGCGCGGCGCTACCATAACGGCGATTGGCCGGGGCATCCACCGCCCAATACATCGTAACCGGCAGGCTGACATCGACTCCGTCGGCTAGCCTGGCCTGCAGGTTTATCCTGGGCGGGGCCATCTGCTGGGAGCCGTCAAACTGGGTAACCGCCGGCGTGCGGCTGTCAGGATCGATCTCGCGAATGCGGTCAACGGCATAAACCGGCTCAATAACCCCAATCCCGATATCGCTGATGCGCTTGGTGCGGTCAGCCAGCATGGTGTTCTTGATGACATCGGCCACCAGATCGGCGCCAGCTGGTTCTATCTGCAGCTCAAACACCTCGGCGGCAGTAATCTCGCGGTCCAGCAGAAGATAGGCATCGATAACGCTGTCAATGGCGCCAAAGGGCAGCCCCTGTCTTACAACCTGCAAGCCGGTAATATTGACCCCGGACGGCGCACCATCTATGCGGGTAATTGTCAAATCACTGATATCCAGGGCCCTTAGATTCCCGGGCGCCGGCGCGGCATCAAAACCAAACACCGCCTCGCTAAAGCGTACAAAAACCCGATCGCTATCAGCAGGGGCGACGGTCATATCGATACGCGGCGGGGTCTTTTCGATACCGCGCATGATGGAAAAGCCAGCCGGCATATCCAGCAGATTACCGGCCAGGTCAGTCAAATAAGCCTCGTTTTGGGTATAGCTTATCATCAGCTCGGTAACGATGCCCCACGGGTGATTGTTGGGATCAATCTCAAGCCTGATATATGGGTCATCTCCCGTGATTATCCCGCCTATCGAAAACAAACTATTCTGTACCGAGGTCAATAACCCGGTATTTTTGTCGTTACGCAGGGCTGGCCGTGGAGGGGCAGAGTACTGCTCCAAACGAAAAGCCAGTTGGGCATTGGCCGGCGCATAGATAGACGCCCAGCTGGTATCGCGCAGGCCCTGGTGTTCGGCAACATCGGGATGGTCAGCCGCCGGTTCCCAACCGCCACCAACACCGTCCATTAAATCACTTGAATTATCAAGCACATGAAAGTCCAGCGAATTTACCAGATTGGTGGCCGGGTCGGCAGACGCAACGATCTCGAAAAATGAGGTTTCCTGATTCAGCACCACATCCCGGTCATAAAGCGAGAAGGACGGCGGATCAACATCCCAGCCCTCCAGATAT
>CAZDYA010000136.1:1372-4950 GCA_964509515.1 uncultured Spirochaeta sp. | reverse complement strand
ACTATCCGCCAGCAACTGCGGCACAAAGCCGATTGCCAAGGCCAACAATAGACCCGCTCCTGCAAAAATTGCGGCGAGCTTCCCATAAGAGCGCTTCTCTTCTTTTTTCCCTGATATCTGTATCCCTTGCTTCATAACTGATAATATATCACACAGTGGCTTGACCGCCAGCACCTGCAACCGTAGACTTTAACAAAGCAGGAGGAATTTAATGCACATTCTACCAATTGCCAGCGGAAAGGGCGGCGTAGGCAAGTCTTTGGTATCTGCAAATCTGGCCATTGCTTTGGCACAGGCCGGAAAAAAAACAATACTGGTGGACCTTGACCTTGGAGGCTCCAACCTTCACCTGGTTCTGGGCATGCGAAGTATTCCTTCTGGCATTGGCAATGTAATCCAGAATTCCAGCATCGCACTGGAAGAGGTTATGGTTCCCACTGATCATCGCAATCTGCTTTTTATCCCCGGCGATGCCGAGATCCCTGGTATCGCCAATCTAAACAACAAGCAGAAGCTGATGCTTTTAAGACGCATCAAAGGCCTGGACGCAGACTACGTGTTGCTGGACCTGGGTGCAGGAACAAGCTTTAACACCCTGGATTTCTTTTTGGCGTCATCTCATGGAATAATTGTTACCACTCCGACCCCAACCGCCATCGTGAATGCCTACCTCTTCCTCAAGAATGCCGTCTATCGCATCATCTCCAATAATATCAAGCGAAAATCACCGGCTGGGGACTACCTGGAAAAGATAAAAAAGGAAGGAACACAGCTCCAGAGACTTAACATCCCTTTGATCATGCAGGAATTACAGGCCTGTGATGCTGCAGCCCATGCCAAGATTGCCGCTGCTTTGTCACGCTTTCGCCCAAGAATGATCCTGAACATGCTGGAAGACCCCAAGGATGCCCAAAAAGCGCACCGCCTGCGTCGCTCATGTTCACAGTACCTTGATGCTGATCTTGAACACTTGGGGATTATGTATCGAGATGATTTACAGGACATTGCCCTGGCCAGCCAGCTACCAATTATCTCTTACAAACCTAAATCCGTCTTGTCTCAGGCCATATATAGAATAGCAGATAAAATCATGCAAAGCACCGATGTTGATGAAGACCTGATGGATATTCAAAACATTGAAGAAAGCTACGCCAATGCCGGGGCCGAAGCAGAAGTTGATTTCCAGACCAAGCTTGATTATATTGAAGACCTGTTACATGCTGGGGCTCTGTCTACCGGTGATTTGATTGAAACAATCAAGAACCAACAGCTGGAGATTTCACAGTTAAAAAAGCAAAACGTTTTGTATAAAACAAAACTTGTTAAGGCTGTCCAACAGGGGTTTAAAATCTGACCATGGGAAAACCGGTGCTTCATGGATCTGTGAACATTCGCATAGATGCGCGCGCGATGACAGCCGTCGGTGAGTTTTCACTGAGCAAGGATGGCGAAGATATTACGTCGGCCTCGATTGCAGCGCAGCTTGAAGCAGAAGGTGTTTATACCGGATACAGCCAACACAGTATTGATGAAAAGCTCTCTCGCCTACCCGACCCGCTACCGGAAACGGTGGAAATCATCCTGGCTGAGGGGGAAAAGCCTGTCTCGCCAAAACCTGAAAGTGCCAATTTCAATGATTTCCCCGTCCCCGAGCAATTAAAAGAACATACCGAACAGGTGCTAAAGGCCGCCAAGCCACCGATAATCTTTGTTGAACGCAAGGAGAAAGTTCCGGTAGAAAAAACGGTCACCAAAAAAGGCCTTTTTGGCAGCAGCAAGGAGAAAACGGTCACCTCTACCCAGGTTATCAAGACCAAGGACCGTGTATATGTTGACCCCAAGGTTCTGGGAAGCGGATATATTTATGCCGGCGATGAGGCAGGAAAAATCAGCCCGGGCGAAAAGGGTCTGGAAGGCATTGATCTTTTTGGCAAGGCCGTACCGCCCAAAGCCCCGGCAGACCCGAATTTTTACCTGGGGGATGGGCTTGAACGCCGAGGGAATACCCTTTATGCCACTCAGGATGGCGTATTGCGTTACGGCAGCAATTGGGCCGAAGTCTTGGCCTTTGTTCCGCATGTCTGGTCGATTTCCATTTCACCTGACAAATCAACCTGCCTGATAAGCTTTTATCCAGGCGAACATGAGACCCCCATCCCTACCGAGGATGAAATATTGGCCATAGTCAAAGAGGCCAAATATCCTGTCGATTATTTGATTCCCGGCCGCGATATCAAAATGGTACTTGAGCGGGCCCTCGCGGCTGATCGCAAGGTTCAAAATTATCCCATTAGTACCAGCCGCGATGCAGATTTTAACATCTCTGTATCTGAGGACCAAATGAAAGCCTACCTGCAAATCCATAAGGGACGAGGGAGAGGTAAGCCGCTTAGCCTTAAAGAGGTCGGGGCGGCCATAAAGGCCGAAAAGCTGGTCGGCCTGGATTATGCAAAAATCAAGGAAGACTTGCTCGCATTTTTTGTTAGCCGCGATTTGGATTTAACTGGATATCTGCTCTGCGAAGGCGTCCCGCCTGAGGAAGGAGAAGACCGGGAGATTGAATACAACGTCGACTTCCTCTCCGGGAAGGATTTTTCTGCTGCCATTGCCCAGCTCCAAGCGGAGCCGGAAGGCCTGCAGCAAATGGAGTCCGGCGAAGTATTTCCTGCAGATAGTATTCAGGAGATGGCCCCCGTCGCCCATGAACAAAGAGTTATTACCCTGTCGCCACCCGAACCAGGGACTCCCGGCAAGGATGTTTATGGCAAAAATATCCCAGGCCTTCCCGGCAAGCCGGCAATGTTGGTCTTGCATGAAAACCTGGCCGAAAAAGGTAACGTCATTATTGCCCTTGAAGAGGGGATACTGGACAAAGGCGAAATTGAGGGGACCACTCATTTAAGGGTGCGACCTCACAAGGACGCCGAGGTACTGGTTGAAATATCGCCCGACGGAATGATGGCCTTCATGAGTATCTTTGATGGCCTGGGAAGCGGCAAGCGCATTTCAGAAGATTCTGTCTTTGCGGCTATCAACGATGCAGGGGTTGTCCGCGGCATTGACCAGCAGGTTGTTGCAGAACTAATTGAATACGTACGCAACGGAGAAGAGGTCCAGAATGAAGTCTTTGCCAGGGGCAAGGCCCCAACCCCAGAAGGTGACGTCAAGATTGAATATGCTGTTGCGCTGGCTTCCGGCAAGGGCGTTCGCCTGCGACAGGATGGAACCGCTGATTTCCGCAACCAGGACAACATCACACGCGTCAATGAGGGCGACCTGATCGCCACCATGCTGCCGCCCACTGTCAGTGCGGAAGACGGTTACGAGGTAAGCGGCAAAGTCCTGCCGGCCCAAAAAGCACAGGGTAACCAACTAACAATTCATGAGTCGATTAGACAAGAACCAAGGCAGGATGGAACGATAAGGCTCTACTCTACCATCGAGGGTGAATTTACCAATTCTGGCGGGGTGCTGGCCGTTCGTTCGACACACACCGTCAAGGGCGATGTCTGCATGAGCACCGGCAACATCCGCTTTCCCGGAACAGTTCAGGTTACCGGCAATGTCCTTGCTGGTTT
>CAZDYA010000136.1:0-1362 GCA_964509515.1 uncultured Spirochaeta sp. | reverse complement strand
TTTCTATGTTATGGCCGAAGGTGATGTCTTGATCGGTGGTGCTGTCGAGGCATCTCTGATTTCCGGAAATGGCACCATCAAAATTGCCCAAGGAGTAAAAGGGGCCAAAAAGGCCGTTATTCGTAGCAAGCAAGAGATTCAAACCATGTTCGCCGAGCAAGCCTCGCTACTTGCCGTCGCGGACATAAAAGTAAAAAACAGCCTGATGCACTGCCGCACCAAATCCAACGGCACTATTATGCTGCCTCAGGACAAGAGCACCATTCTTGGAGGCAAAACATATGCCAGACATGGAATAGTTACTACCAACCTTGGCTCCCCCAGGGGAATACATACGCTTGTCGCCTTCGGTCAGGATTATTTGATCGGCGATAGAATTGAGATGGAAGAAAAAGAAATTGAAAAAATTAAAAAAACCATCGCAAAAATCGATATCGCCATGCAACAGCCGGAAAATCGCAACAGTGAGGCTGCTTTGGAACAGCTGCGCAAAAAAAAGGTTATGGCGTTAAAGGCCATGGAAAAACTAGGTCTACGTCTGTTTTCCTTGAGAGAACGGTTTGAAGAACATTTTGAAAGTTCACTGGTAGTCCGGGGCAAGGTTTTTCCCGGCGTTACCATCGAAAGCCATGGGCGTACCCTGGAAATCCAACAGGAAAGAAAAAACGTCACTTTCAGGTTTGATCAGCAGTCAGGCCGAATAATAGAAGAATCGAACGCCAAGGAGTAAGCAATGTCTCTCTACATAAACTATCCCTCCTGGATTACCCCGGAGATTATCCCCGGCATCCCGCTGCGCTGGTACGGCTTGATGTACATAGTCGCCTTCGGCATTACCTATCTGCTTTGCAAGAGGTATCTTAAAACACACAAACTGGGCAGCGAGATAAACCAGGACTCACTGGTTAACCTGTTTTTCTGGACAATTTTCTCTCTGCTGATTGGGGCAAGATTGTTCGCGGCGATCTTTTATGACCCTTCAGGTAAATATCTGCAGCAGCCCTGGCTCATTTTTTGGCCCTTTGACGGCAATGGCAACTTTATCGGTTTGCAAGGGATGAGCTATCACGGTGGCCTGGTTGGCGGTGTAATTGGCGTCATCCTTTTCAGCAGAAAAAACCGCTTTTCGGTACTTGAAGTTGGCGACATGCTGACGACAAGCATTCCATTGGGCTATACCTTCGGGCGACTTGGTAATTTTTTTAATGGAGAACTATATGGCCGCGTCACGACCAGCTGGTATGGCATGCTTTTCCCCACAGCCAGAAGGTTCCCGGCTTCCGAAGAATGGGTAAAAGAAGTCGCCGCCCAGGTCGATATCCCTGTAATCGGCACAATGATAAATTTGCCACGCCACCCCTC
>CAZDYA010000135.1:0-4977 GCA_964509515.1 uncultured Spirochaeta sp. | reverse complement strand
GTATGGCAAGGTCCATGATACCCTCTATACATATATTGGGCAGGATCGTTGGGAAATGTTTCCCAGTCGCAGCGATGTATTATCGGGTATCCGCCTGATGGAAAGACTGAGCTACTAAAATAAGGCGCCGGCAGGCGCAGAGGAAGGACGATAATGGATACTCCAAAGCAGGAAAATATTGAATTTGTTGATCTTGCGGCCCAGCTGGAGCAGATAAAACCGCAGATGCAGCAGGCTATCTGGGAGGTGGTTGAATCCACGGCCTTTATTCGTGGGCCGCAGGTAGATAGACTAGAGCAAAAGCTTGGCGATTACGTGGGTGTGCAGGCTATCGGCTGTGCCAGCGGCACAGACGCCCTGATGATCGCCCTGATGGCGCTTGATGTAAAGCCGGGGGATCAGATTATCATTCCGGATTTTACCTTTATCGCAACTGGCGAGGTGGTTTCCTTGCTGGGGGCGGTGCCGGTTTTCTGTGATGTCGACCCGGTAACATACAATATGGATCCTCAAATCCTGGAGAGCTTGATTAACGAAAAAACGGTCGGGATTATCCCGGTTAGTATTTTTGGACAATGTGCGGATTTTGATGCGATCAATGCTATTGCCGGTACCCACTCCTTGTGGGTGATGGAAGATGGCGCCCAGTCCTTCGGCGCCGAGTACAAGGGGCAGAAATCCTGTTCAATGACCACAGTTGCAACTACCAGTTTTTTTCCGGCCAAGCCGCTGGGTTGTTATGGCGATGGCGGGGCCGTTTTTACTGCCGACAACCAGCTGGCAGACAAGATACGCATGATACTTAATCATGGGCAAAGCCAGCGCTATGTGCATTCCCTTATCGGTGTAAATGCCCGGCTGGATACCATTCAGGCCGCGGTCCTGCTGGCAAAACTGCCTATCTTTGACCAGGAGATGGAACGCCGCCGTTGGGTGGCCTCAGAATATACCCGCTTGCTGGGCCAGGCAGAGGCTGCTGCCGAAGATCGCGGAGGCTTTACCCTTCCGCAGATCGCATCATTTAATACCTCGGTATGGGCACAATATACCTTGCAGCATGATAAGCGCGATGTTATTCGCGAAAAGCTGCAGGAAAAGGGCATCCCTACTTCGGTACATTACCCTGTTCCTTTGCATAAACAACCGGCCTTTGGATACCTGGGGGCTCAGCCGGATTGCCCGGTCACTTCAGCCTTGTCCGATCGTGTTTTCAGTATTCCAATGCATCCATATCTAACAGAAAAACAGATAGAGCGGGTTGCCACAGCTGTATTGGAGGCCGTCAGGTGAACGATTCAGATCAGGTTTTTATTCACGAGTCCAGCTATGTAGATGATGGAGCCGTGGTTGGAAAAGGTACACGCATTTGGCATTTCAGCCATGTGCTACCAAAGGCCAGAATTGGTGAAAACTGTTCCCTGGGGCAGAATGTTAACATAGGAAGCCGGGCGGTGATTGGCAATGGGGTCAAGATTCAGAATAATGTCAGTATATATGATGATGTTGTGCTGGAGGATGATGTTTTTTGCGGCCCTTCATGTGTTTTTACGAATGTCATCAATCCGCGGGCATTTGTCGAGCGTAAGCATGAGTACCGTCCGACAATCGTTCGGCAGGGCGCCAGCATTGGCGCTAATGCGACCATCGTTTGCGGTGTTACACTGGGGAAATATTCTCTTGTTGGTGCTGGGGCGGTGGTAACCAAAGAAGTGCCGGCTTATGCCGTGGTATACGGCTCGCCGGCCAGGCAGCATGGCTGGGCATGTAAATGTGGCAGTTTGCTGGCAGAAGACTTGCAATGCAGTGAATGCGGCATACAGTATGTATTGGGACAAGATGGTACAATCAGTGAATCAGGCAGGGGAGATAACAATGGATAATAAAAAGGCATTTTTACAGAAAATTGAGCAAGGTTCGGTCAAGGTTGGCGTCCTTGGTTTGGGGTATGTCGGGTTACCCTTGGCAGTGACCTTTGCCCTCAAAGATGTCGAGGTACTTGGATTCGAAAAGAATCCTCAGAAAGCAGAAATGGTAAACCGCGCCGAGAATTATATCGAGGACGTGGCCGATCAGGATTTAATATCAACAGTGCAGAACAAGAAGCTTTCAGCAACTAGCGATTTTTCCCGCATAGCCGAATGCGATGCTCTGATAATCTGTGTCCCCACTCCGCTTGATCGCTTCAAGAAACCGGATATGAGTTATATCGAAGGTGCGTGCCAGGAAATTGGGAAACACATGAAGCCCGGCAGCTTTATCTGTCTGGAAAGCACCACCTTCCCGACGACCACCGAGAATGTCATGCAGCCTATTATTGCAGAGGTCTCTGGCCTGGAAAGCGGCAAGGATTTTTGGCTGGCCTTCAGTCCGGAACGGGTTGATCCAGGCAATACGGAATACAAAACCGCCAATACCCCCAAGGTTATTGGCGCGTTGACAGGTGACGGCCTGGAAATCGGCATGGCCTTGTACGGCCTTGCCATCGAGACCCTGTACCCCGTATCCAGCCCGCGGGTTGCGGAAATGGTCAAGATTCTGGAGAACACCTATCGCCTGGTAAATATCAGCATGATAAATGAATTGGCCCTGCTGGCCGGTAAAATGGATATCAATATCTGGGAGGTAATTGATGCCGCCAAAACCAAGCCCTATGGCTTTCAGGCCTTTTACCCTGGCCCCGGCATCGGTGGGCATTGCATTCCTTTGGATCCTTTTTACCTGGAATATATTGCCAAAAACTATAACTTTGACCTTACGATGATTCATACGGCCGGTCATATTGATAATTTGATGCCGCACAGGATGACCATCAAGATAACTACGGCCCTTAACCGTCGCAAGAAGGCGGTAAACGGCTCGAGCATCCTTTTTATGGGTGTGGCTTATAAGCCCGACATTGCCGACGAGCGTGAATCCCCGGCCCTGAAAATAATGGATGAAGTTGCCAAAAAGGGCGGTGAGGTTATGTTCCATGATCCCTACATTGCCGAGGTAAGAACCCCTGAGGGGCGCATTTACAAGAATCAGGAGCTGCAGGATTCCCTGATCAAAAAGGCTGACTGTGTAGTCTTTACAACCAATCATGCGGTTTTTGACGTGCATTCTATTATCGACAAGGCAGATCTGGTGGTTGACCTGCGGAATGTAACCCTGGAGTCAAGCGATAAGGTATACAAGCTGTAAGGTTTTTACCGGCAGTTCCACACTGTTATCTAACATTGCTGTGGTAAGTCTGGGCAAAAAGCCTACAGGAGTAAAATTATGAATATTGCAATAGCTGGAACAGGCTATGTTGGATTGTCAAACGCGGTTTTGCTGGCGCAGCATAATCAGGTTACCGCTGTTGATATTGTTCCGGAAAAGGTCGAAATGATTAATGCTGGCCGTTCTCCGATTGTGGACGCCGAGGTCGAGCAGTTTTTGACCGAGCGTACCCTGCAGCTAAAGGCTACCACCGATGCCGAAGAGGCTTATCGGCAGGCTGAAATCGTTATCATAGCCACGCCAACCGATTACGACCCAGCCACCAATTATTTTAATACTGCTTCGGTAGAGGCGGTTATCAAGATCGTAAATCAGGCCAATCCCAAGGCGCTTATGGTTATTAAATCCACAGTGCCTGTTGGCTATACAGCATCGGTGAGGGCAAAACTGGGAGTCGAGAATGTGATTTTTTCCCCCGAGTTTTTGCGTGAGGGCAAGGCCCTGTACGATAATCTGCACCCCAGCCGCATAGTAGTTGGCGAACAGTCCGAACGAGCCAGGCGCTTTGCCGATTTGCTGGTGCAGGGTGCCGAGAAAAAAGATGTGCCGGTATTGTTCACCAATTCAACCGAAGCCGAGGCCATCAAGCTTTTTTCCAATACCTATCTGGCACTGCGGGTGGCCTACTTTAACGAGCTGGACAGCTATGCCGAAACCCATGGATTGGACAGCCGTCAGATTATTGAGGGGGTTGGTCTGGACCCACGGATCGGCACTCATTACAACAATCCCAGTTTTGGCTATGGCGGGTATTGTTTGCCCAAGGATACCAAGCAGCTTTTAGCCAACTATGATGCTGTTCCGAACAACATTATTCAGGCCATAGTTGATGCCAACCGAACGCGTAAGGATTATGTGGCGGACCGCATCCTGGCCAGGCGACCCGAAACCGTTGGGGTTTACCGCCTGACTATGAAGACTGATTCGGATAATTTTCGGGCCAGTGCTGTGCAGGGCATCATGAAAAGAATCAAGGCCAAGGGTATTCCTGTGGTTGTATATGAACCGGCACTTCATCAGGATGATTTTTTTGGCAGCCAGGTTATTCGGGACTTCGATGAATTTATCGCGATGAGCGATATTATTGTCAGCAACCGATTGCATGAGGAATTAACCCCGTTTCGGGACAAGGTATATACGAGGGATTTATTTAGTCGTGATTAGACTGGCTTTGCGAAACATATGGCGGAATGGTGCGCGCTTGCGGCCCATGGTGGCAATCCTGGCGGTTTCTTTTATGTTGCTGCTGCTAGGTAATGCGGTTATGGAGCAGGCTGGCGATGCATTTTATTCAGCTTATTCGCAGAATCTGGCTGGCGACCTCAGCGTCATGAGCCAGGCCGATCACACGTATACCTTGTTTGGAGCCGATATACTGCTGGTGGGGGAATATCTTGTGCCACCGGTCCTGCACGCTTTTGATGAATTGCAGGCTGAACTGGATTCAATGCCCCAGGTGCGGGCCAGCGCCGGGGTGGTCAGTACGGCAGCGCGGGTGGAGCGTGGGCGACGACGGCAGGACATGGCGCTGTTCGGGGTTCAGTTTGATGAGTACGCCCGGCTGTTTCCTGCGTTAAAGATATCCAGGGGTGGATACCCTGAGCCCGGAAAGCCAGGCATTGTATTGCAGCAGGAACAGGCCCGAAAGCTGCGCGCCCGGGTTGGTCAGACAATTCAGTTAACAGTTGCTTATGATAACAGTTTCACCATACG
>CAZDYA010000134.1:0-5004 GCA_964509515.1 uncultured Spirochaeta sp. | reverse complement strand
CCCCTGCTAGCCGAGGTTTTACTCCCTCGATGTTTGCCGAGCTGCCCCGCCTGCTGGAGCGATCAGGGACCGCCAGCAAAGGCAGCATTACCGGTTTTTACAGCATATTGGTCGAGGGCGATGACATGAACGAGCCGGTCTCGGACACCGTTCGGGGTATTCTGGATGGACATATTGTGCTTAGCCGGCAGTTGGCCGAAAAGTACCATTATCCGGCGATTGATGTGTTGGCCAGCCTTTCACGACTGGCTAACAAGATTACGCCCTCGGAAATGCAGCAGGCGGCAGGAAATATGCGGCGGATGCTGGCGGTGTACCGCGATGCCGAGGACTTGATCAACGTTGGGGCTTATAGCCGTGGCAGCAGTCCGGATATCGACAAGGCGATTGAGCTAGTGCCGGAAATTAACCGGTTTTTACAGCAGAAGACCAGCGAGACCAGTACCTTGCAGGAAGTTCGCGATGCTATGTCCGAAATAACCGACATAGAGATTGGAGCGGTAGAGGAAGATGCGTAGATTCAAGTTTCGCCTACAGCATATTCTTGATATGAAGGAGCATCTGCGCAAGGAAGTCGAGCTGCGTTTGGGTGCCGCAACGGCTGAATGCAACCGCCTCGACATGCAGCTGCAGGCCTTGGCTGACCAGCGCCTGCAAACCCAGCGTCCCGTGGCCGATCGCCAAGCGGTGCTGGCGGATTTGCAGTACCGGGCTGGGCATGTAGCCTGGATAGACCAGGAACTGCAAAGGTTAAGCCATATCCGCGCATCGGCCGAAAAGAAACGCCTGCAGGTGCTGAAAGAGTATCAAAAGGCCTTGCAGGAAGAGCGCGTGCTTCAGAAGCTTAAAGAAAGGCGCGAAAAGGAATATTATCTAGCTGCAGCCAGGCACGAAGAACGGTATGTTGAGGATATCGTTGCCGACCGGTATATTCGCAATGGGGGATTAGATGGCTAAACGTTCAAAAATGGGGACAGGCCCCAAGATCGTGGGTTTGATTTTTTTGATACTGGTTTTTTCGATTGCCGGCTCCATCTGGTTTGATTATTTGGGGATTATTGATATTAGCGGACTGTACGCGCCTGTATTCCGCCTGATTGGTCTGGAGACCCGCAGCGAACGCCTGCGCGCCGACGATCCGGGGATTATTGACAATATCCGTCTGCAAAAGGAAAGGGAAGCATTGCTGCTGCGCGAACAGGAGCTTGAGAATCAGCTGGAAGAATTGGAAATAAAAGAGCAGGAACTGGTTCGTACCATGGCTGAAATCGAAGAACGTGAAGCAGTTTTGCAAGAAAGAGAAAAATCATTTAATCAAAGAGTAAGTCAGTACGACAATAGAAGGGAGAACTTGATCCAGAATTCCCGAGACCTGACCAATATGCGTCTCGAGAGTGCGGTGGCGATTCTGCAGGGTTATGATGACCAGCTGCTGATTGAAACACTGCGCGTAACCGAGGAGCTTGCCCAGGCGGCAGGTGAAATGTCTCTGGTTTCGGTCTGGCTCTCGTCATTCCCTCCGGAACGTGCTGCTGAGATTCAGCGGAAGATGACCATACGCCCCGGAGGATAACGGAGGTGTACAGTGGTCCTGGATACAATCCAGGTACATTCGGCTCGCGAACCGGTGCTGCAACAGCCCGGAGGGTTTGGAGCGTTTCCGCAGGGTGCTGACCAGGGATTCCTGGATATGCTAACCAGCGGTACCAATCAAACAGAGCGGAATGATGCCTATCAAGACAGGTATCGAGAGTCAACGACTGCGGCGGCTGATCAGGCTAGCGAAGCCCGTGCCCGCGAGGATGCTGCAGCCCGCGAGGATGCTGCAGCCCACAGGGAAGCCGATGCCCGCCAAAAAGCCGATGCCCGCCAAAAGGCGGAGGAACGGCAAAAGGCCGCAGACAGCCAGAAGGCGGCTGATGCGAAATCAAGGTCTGACAGCGAGGCAACGATAGCTCAGGGCACGCAAAAGAAGCCTGCGGATAAAGCTGGGCATATTGTCAGGCAGCAGACCGATGCAATTCGGGATGAACAGGAAACGACCGGTCAGGATCAGCTTGCCGGCTTGATGGCTGTCGAGGCAGAAGATGCCGCTAGCATGAAGCAGGCCGCCGAGCTTGCCGGTGGCGGCATCGTTAGCTCAAACGCGGCTGCCAAGCTTGCGGATGATCAGGCTGTGCCCAAACCAGTGGCAGCAGATTCCGGGCTTGTAAATGATCTCAAGACCGGGGAGCAAGCAAAGTCCGATCTTGGGCAGCAGAGGCTTTCGCTGGCAGCAAAAAAGCTGGAGAAAACCGATGCTGGAAACGCCAATTCCCAGGTGCTTGCTGCCAATTCGGCGCTTAATTCTGAAGCGCTCAATTCCAGCCGACAGGAAAATCAGGTCCGACTTGAGTCAGGTGGATTGCAAGAGGCCCGCGATGAGAATCCTGCGGCCGTCATGCGCGAAGCAAGCACAGCCAAAGAACGGCCGGTTTTTGTTCAGATCGTTGACCTGCGCAGTCATGACAGGGGCACTCGCATGGAGCAATTCCGGTCTGAGCTGAGAGCCGCCGGGAATTCCGAACGCGAAGGTTTGCAGCAGCTTACCCGCTTGCTGGCTAACAGCAACTCACAGGCTAATAACGGCGCCGGTGGTAACAGTGGCAATAATGGTAACATGGCCGGCTTTGAGGACAGGTTTTTCCGCGGTCAGTCTGTCATGCCTGGTGCTGGCTCTGAAAGCACCGGCGGTTTTTCCGCTGATTCGGCATTTACGGCCATGATGCAGCGTATGCAGCCTGGTCCGATGGGCTTGCAGGCTGATGCCGCTGTGATGTTGCAGAACAAATTTCAGGAACATCTTAACGCTGATATCGTACGTCAGGCCAAATTTATCCTGCGGGATGGGGATGCCGGTGAAATTCGCCTGCAGTTGCGCCCGGATTCCCTGGGATCGGTAAGGATTCACCTGGATGTGCAAGATAGTGTTATAGCCGCGAAGATTTTGGTCGAGAATTCAAGTGTAAGGGAGATTTTTGAGCAGCAGCTTGCTGATCTGGCCAAGGCTTTTGAGGAAGCCGGCCTGCAGATGGGGGCGATGGAGGTTTCTGTTGGAAATCACGACACCCCGCAGGATGCCCGCGATGCGCAGGCCATTAAGCCGCTGCGAACTACCCGTACCAGCGAGCAGCAGACACAGGCGCTTGGCGAACAAGTCCGCGACCTGACGATGCTCGGTAACGGTGAGCAGCTCATAAATCTGATAGCATAGGAGGAGTATCGAATGGATACCTATATGGGGAGTAGCATTTCAACCAGTCTGGATTCTGTTTCAATGGCAGAAACCCGCCGGGCAGTTGAGGCAACAAATGTTGGTTTGACAGGCAAGCGAGAAGTCGATGCCAGTCTTGGAAAAGATGATTTTCTTAAGCTGTTGATTGCTCAGCTGTCCAATCAGGATCCAACCAATCCTATGGAAGACCGGGAGTTCATTGCCCAGATGGCACAATTCTCTTCGCTGGAACAGATGACCAACATGAGCAGTGAGGTTCAGTCTCTCACCAAGCTGCTTGGCGGCGGACAGGCGATGGGTCTGCTGGGAAGACAGGTTTCGGTGGCTAACGGTGAAGAGATGGTAGAAGGTAAGGTAACCGAGGTATCGACTGGCAGCATACCAATGGTAATGGTCAATGGCCGATACTACCCGGTTGAAGATGTACAGTCAGTAACTAGCGAGAGCGTTAACTAAGATAAGGAGCCCTGTATGATGCGATCATTGTATTCCGGTGTATCCGGCTTGCAAAACCACCAGGTCAGAATGGATGTGGTTGGTAACAATATTTCAAATGTAAACACAACTGGTTTCAAAAAGGGAAGGGTCAATTTCCAGGACCTCTTGAGTCAGAATATGCGCGGTGCGGCTCGTCCGACCGAGCAACTAGGGGGCGTTAACCCTCAGCAGGTTGGGCTTGGTATGAATATCGCGGCCATCGACACCATTTTTTCCCAGGGTGCCCTGCAAACAACCGGCAACAAAACCGATATCGCCATTCAGGGTGAGGGTATGTTTATCATGCGTTCGGGCGAACAGCAGTTCTATACCCGTAACGGTGTATTGAGCCTGGATGCCGAGGGTGTATTGGTGAATCCGGCCAATGGTATGCGCATACAGGGCTGGCAGGCGCAGACCATTGACGGTGAAACCATGGTAAATACCAGCGAAAGCATCGGTGATATTCGTATTCCGGTTGGCGGCAAGGATCCGGCCAGGGCGACAACCCTTGTCGAAGTGGCCTCAAACCTCAACAAGAATACTCCTGTATTGGCCGAGGATGCCGGCGAGCGCGAGGTTCGGGCGGCTACCTGGACAACCTCTTATGACGTCTACGATTCATTTGGTAACACTCATGAGTTGCGCCTGAGCTATCAGCGCGATGCTGAAACCCCTAACGAGTGGATTGGAACAATCGAAATTAATCCCAACGAAGAGGGAATAATTCCTGAATTGCTGATTAACGGCGTGCCGGCTGCCGAGGGCGATAATACCTTTCGTGTAACCTTTAATAACTCTGGCACCCTGGAGTCAATCACTAATGCTGCGGGTGGAACCCTCAATGCTGGTGAGCTGTCGGTCGAGGTAGCCTTTCAGGTGCCTGAAACTGCCATTCCGGATGTCGCAGATCCCGAAGCTGTTGATCCGCGGTTTATCGGCGCGCCTGGTGAACCAATTACCCAGACCATGACAGTGCTCATTGGCCGGGTAGGGGCCTTCGAGAACTCAACCACTCAGTACAGCAGTGAAAGCACCAACAAAATATTCCGTCAAAACGGGTATACCATGGGATACCTGGAAGATTTTCGCATAGACCAAAGTGGACAGGTAACCGGTGTCTACAGCAATGGTACTAACCGCCCGCTGGGACAGATAGCTCTGGCCAGCTTTGTGAACCCCGGGGGACTTGAAAAGGTCGGCGAAACCAACTTCCGAAGCTCAATTAACTCTGGTGATGCCAATATCGGTCC
>CAZDYA010000133.1:0-5028 GCA_964509515.1 uncultured Spirochaeta sp. | reverse complement strand
GGGATACTGCACCGACGACTTGGCCTGTAAATCTTTTAGCGAAAGCGGGGCATCAATATCCTTTAGCCATTGGCTGGCGGCATCAAAGAACACCTTCATATGGGTCTGCGAATTAAAAAGTACCATGTCGGCGGCCAGCATGTTGGCGATATCATTGGCATGCAATTCTTCCTGCTGGCCGGATGGGACGGTGCTTTGCCTGGCCGGGGCCGTGCTTTGCTTGGCAGAAGGCCTGGCGTCGATTTCTGGATAGGTCAACTGGGTCTCATGGGCATAGAGCAATAGCGGCGGGCACTGTCTGCCCCAAAGAGCGCGCAGATGCGCCAGTGAGATCATGCCACCAGAGATCACCGCTGCATAGTCGCAGGGATTCTTTATTTTGGCAGCAAAGTGAAAGGCCGAGTAACGTATGCGCTGCCTCCAATAGGTGGCCGGCAAGCTATGCAATTCAATCTTGTGCCGGCTATGGGCAACTATGCCGTCGGCAACATCCTTGTGAGAACCGCCGTAAAAAGATTCAAGAAAGAGTATTGGCCGGTCTTGCTGCTGCATGGCGCAACCCTAACATGTAGCCGAAGCGCGTGCAATGCGTTATGCTCACAGCATGTCCCGCACCCTGTTTTGGTACGATCTGGAAACCTTCGGCCGCAACTCAAAATACGACCGCATTGCCCAGTTTGCCGGTCTGCGCACCGACCTGGATCTGAACCCGCTGGCTGATCCGGTTATGCTCTACTGCCGGTTGAACCCGGATTACCTGCCCGATCCCCAGGCCTGCCTGATCACCGGCATCACCCCGGAGACCGTCAACCAGCGGGGCCTGCCGGAAAGGGAATTTGCAGCCGCTGTGCATGCCCAATTGGCGCAACCGGGCACCTGCACCGTTGGCTATAACAACATCCGCTTTGATGACGAGTTCATCCGCAATCTTTTTTACCGCAATTTTATTGACCCGTATTCGTGGCACTATGCCAATCACAATTCCCGTTGGGATTTGATCAACGTTGTCCGCTTGGCCCACGACCTTAGGCCCGACGGGATAACCTGGCCGCGCAGCGAAGAAGACAAGCCGATCTTCAAATTGGACACCCTGACAGTCGCCAACAAGATCGAGCACCGCGGCGCCCACGATGCCCTGGCCGATGTTTATGCCACAATCGAAATGGCCAAGCTGCTGCGCCGCACCAATCCCCGACTCTACCAGTTCGCCTGGGAAAACCGGGGCCGCGAGAAGGTGCGCGCCCTGCTCGACCTTGGTATTCGCAAGCCGGTTCTGCACACCGACGGCATCCACACCCGACAGGCTGGCTGTACAACCGCGGTTGCGCCGGTAGGCGTCAACCCCGAAAACCCCAAGGCGGTCATCGTGGCCGATTTGCGCTATGACCCCAAGCCGATAATTGAGCTGCCAGCCGAAGAAATCAGGCGGCGCATCTTTACCGGCCGGGACGAGTTACCCGACCATGAACGCATCCACATAACTGAAATCCACGAGAACCGCAGCCCGGTACTGACACCGATGTCCGCCCTGGACGCCGACAGCGCCCGGCGCCTGGATATCGATCCCGAACTCTGTACCGAACGTGCCCGCGAGCTATACCGCAACACCCTGCTGATTCAGAAATTCCAGGCCATCTTCGGCCAGCGGCCAGAAAGGGAACTGCCTGCCGATCCTGAACTGATGATTTATGGCGGGGGGCCCTTTGGCGGCTTCTTTGCTGATGAGGACACCCAGCTGTTTACCAGCATCCGCAACACCGAGCTTGCCGGTCTTTTTCAGCTGGATGTCCAAAGCCATGATATGCGGCTGCCCGAGCTTTTTCGCCGCTACCGCTGGCGCAACAGCTGGGAAGCAGGCATTACCATGGAACCCAAAGAGATGCGCAAGTACATGGCCTTTTGCGCCAAGCGGCTATTGCAGCCGCCAATCACCAGTGCTTATACCAGAGAAACCTACGAGATAAAAATCAAACAGCTATGGGAAAGCCCCAACCTGGATGCCCGCGCCACAGTGGTCCTGAAGGCCTTGCGCGACTACGGGCAGTATCTGGATAAAACCGTGCTTCAGTATTCCAGCGAATAAGGCATATATAACAGGGCGCCATCGGCAGCCATGCGGCGCATGATAGTCAGCGAATCAAACATTTCATTCAACTCTGGCACCGCCGGCTCAGGCATCAAACCAGCAACCCCATCTGCAAGCGCCGTACGCACCCGGCCACCAGCCAAAGGACCGGACATGGCATCGTCCAGCGACATATCCCAGCGCTCATACTCGCCCCGAATACCAGCCAACTCGGCAGCCTTATCCAGGGCGGTCTGCAACCCGCCCAGCTCATCGATCAGCTGGCGTTCCAGCGCCTGGCTACCCGTCCACACCTGACCGCGGGCTATCACATCGATATCCTCGCGCGGCATATCGCGTCCCTCGGCCACCACATCAACAAATCGCCAGTACATCAGATCAATAAAGGACCTCATCTTCTGCCTGTCATTGTCCGTCAGCGGATTCAAAGGATCCATAAAAAAGCCTGATTCACTCGTCCCCACCCGGTCATGCCTAATATCAAGCATATCCAATAAGCGCGGAATCTGCAGGGTAGCAATGGTGACCCCGATTGAACCGGTCAGCGTAAAGGGATAGGCAACAATATAATTCGCCCCGCTGGCAATATAATAACCGCCGCTGGCCGCCGCATCCCCCATGGATACAACCACCGGCTTGGCCGGCTCCTGACGGGCAACAATGGCCACTTCCCTGGCAATGATATCCGAAGCCAGGGCAGAACCGCCGCGGCTGTTTATCCGCAAAACGATAGCTGCCACGGAAGGGTCATCTGCGGCATCTTGCAGCTGCCGGCTAAGGGTATCGCTGCCAATAACGAAACCCGGCACCGACTCGCCGGTAGCAATATTGCCTTCAGCATAAATCACTGCAATCTTGGGACGCCGTAGCCTTGCCCAGTCGCGGTCGGCCGTCGGCAATACCGAGGCCTCCATCATCAAAGCCCTGGGATAACGGCTGCGCAACAAGGCCTCGACTCCGTCGGCCATCAAAACCCCGTCGACCAATCCGGCCTGCATCGCCTTGCCGGCCTCCAGATAGGGGCCGTTGGCAAGAATGGCATCGCCGGACGCGCTGGCCACATCACCAGCCGAGCCGGCCGCACCAGCCGCACCTGCCCCACCGGCGGCATCAGCATCGCCAGCGCTGGCAAGCTCCGCCAAACGCTCCGCCCGGCCGGCTTTTACCGCCGCCAGATAATGCCCGGCCAGCGAATCAAGCATGCCCTGCAGGTTCTCTTTGGCCTCGGGCGTAAAGCCGTCTTCGGTCAAAATATGATTGGCCGCCTTGGCCGGATGGCTCTCAAAGCCCGCCGGATCAATCCCGAAGCGCTCCAGCATATCTTTCAAAAATATCCGGGTGCTGGCAAAACCCTGCACCATCACACTGCCGACCGGCTGCACATAAACCTTGGCGCCGCTCCAGGCCGCCAGCAAATAAGTCAGCGAATCCGCCTGCCCCAGCAGAAAAACCACGCTGCGGCCGGACTCGCGAAAACGCCGCAAGGCCCCTGCCAACTCGGCAACATGCGCCATGCCGCCGGAAAACTGCGCATTGCGAAAGTACAGCGCCTTGACCGAAGGATCATCGGCCAGGTAATCAATGTATTCAACCAGCTCGGCAAAGGGGATGCTGTCATCCGGCAGCATCATGCCGCCAAGCATGGGCCGCATTACCAGCGAATCGCTCACCACCAGGGGAGAAGAAAAAACCATAATCCTGGGAACCCCAGCCGCCGGGCGCACTGCCGGCGACATCGCTACCCTGGCGCGAACACCCCTTACCGAGGCCTCGCTGACATCCGCCCCGGCCCCAAAACCGCCAAAAGCAAAACCAGCGGTAATCCCGGCTGTCCAGCTGCCATCCAGCCCGTACTGACCCCAAAGCTCCCAACCCGGCAGGAATTCCACCACTGCCGAAATCTTTTCCGGAGTCAGCAAATCAACCGAAGTCCCACCAGATACCACCGCCGACTCGACAAATACCGCCGCCCGGTGTCCCCAACGCTGCAAACCGGGAATAAGCGCCAATGGCCTTAGACCCAGCCCCGCCTGCAGCCGCCAGAACTGCGAAGCATCAGCACGGTACACCGCCCCAAAACTCAAACCCGAAAGCGGGCGCAGCAACAAAGCAGCCGAAAAATCCGCCTGCTCCTGCAGCGCCGCCCAGCTATCCGCCGGTACACTAGCTGACAGACCTCCCGCCAGCACAGGCAGGGGGGCAAAACCAAAGCCCGTCGTCAAACGCTGCGCCGATGCCGCCTTGTCCCAAACCAGACCGAAACCACCGGTCGAAAAACCCAGACCGGCATCAATATCCAGGGTCAGCGGATTATAGGGCACCCCGGTCACGCCGGACTGCCCGTCTTCGCCAGCCCCGGTCACGCCAAACGGCATGCGCAGCTGCAGCCCAAACACCGGCTCATCGGCAAAGCCAAGCCAGGCAGGGTTCACCGCTGCCGCAAAACCGCCCTGCGGATCAGCCACCGCCCCGGCATAAATCGCGCTGCCATCCAGCACCCCGCCGGCCCCCGCCGAACCAGACGCCGAACCCGCCGCCCCGCCAGAAGCCTGCGCGGCAAGACCAGCCGGCCCGCCTATCCCGCCTGCCCACAAAAGGACAGCACCCAGCAAGACCGGCCGAAACCAAGCCATAGATCGCAAAAAAATCATCGCTTAAAATTCCTTTACTTGAGATTCCATCAGCGCAAAGATATTGCCAAAGGCATTCGCCCGGGTCGGGGTAACACTGGCCGCGATATTCGTCCGCTTGGCAAAACCCTCGACCAGCTGCCTGGCATGCTGCAAAAAATCATCAACCTTCATACCATTCAAACCCCGGCACAGCATCCCCAAATAACCCCGCAAAACCTGGGCATCGGAATAAGCCAAAAATTCAACACAACCATCTTCGTGGTTTGCCTTGATATACACCGTCGACTGGCAACCATGCACCTTGTATTC
>CAZDYA010000132.1:0-5059 GCA_964509515.1 uncultured Spirochaeta sp. | reverse complement strand
CGGTAACCCCCATCGACAAGGCGATAATGTCCACCTTTTCGGCACCCGTATACTCCAAAACCGCATCAATAAAGCTACGAACATCATCGATCACCGCGGGAACAGTTCTCTCAGAACTGATGGCATGTGCCGGTTCGCCAAAATAGGAGATCGCCCAGACATGGCTGGGCGTGTAACCAGCACTATCAATCAGACCGGCATAAGTGGAAAACCCGGTGTACGCGGCAGAATTCCAGGTGGACGCCGTCCCGCCGTCGCCATGCAGCAGAATAACCGGGCGGCGCCTGGTGCTGGCTATCGCAGTGCGGTTTTCTTCCTGTGTTTTGGTATTATCACCGCCGTAACCACTGATGTAATCCTTGCCCCCAAGCCCGCTGGTCTTTTGCAGAACAGGGAAACCCTGCGGGAAGATATCCCCCATTCCGTAAACACCAAGCATCGGAACATAAGGCTCTCCACCGCCATGAAGCGGCGTAGCATCGCAAGCCAGGAAAATAAAAGAAAAAAGCAATATTACAGCCAGCCCGAAAACCGCCTGCTTTCTCATTTTTCCTCCAGGCATCCCCTAACGATTTCGGCCACCCCCGGCAACAGATGCTCGCGGGTAATCCACTCGTAGCCATCGGCATTGGGATGCACCCCGTCCATCATCATCAGGACAGGGTTTTGCAGCAATGCATCTATCATGAACGGTAGCATCGGCAGATTGCGCTGCAGGGCAAGCTCGGGATAGATCATGTCATAATCATCCTTGCTGCCAAAAAACAACTCCGACGGCGCCTGAATTTGCAGCAGGCACAATAGCGGGGCATTTGCTTGGCCGATCAAGGCATCAATCAAGGTGGCCAGATTGGCACGCAAGCTAGCCACACCTACACCTTGCAGTATATCATTGGTTCCTATTCCAAGTAAAATAATATCCGGCCGCTCTTCCAAAACCCCCGGCACCCGGTAATGCAAATCGCTAGTGGTCTCGCCGCTGATCCCACGGTTAAGCACCTGCACCCCCGGAAACCCCATCGCCGCCAAACCATCCTCCAGCAGCTTTGGATAATCCTGCCCCGGACGAACCCCCCAACCCGCTGTCAAACTGTCGCCAAACGCTGTAATCTTCATCCCGGCCTCCCCATAACTACCCCAAGATTGACACACATCGGCGCTTTATGCCAATATGAGCGTCGCACGGAATCCGCATTCCGGCACCCCGGGCCTATAGCTCAGTTGGTTAGAGCAACGGACTCATAATCCGTGGGTCCCAGGTTCAAGTCCTGGTGGGCCCATAAAACCGGACATCATCCTTATGATGGTGGCCGGTTTTTTTTGGCTATCAAGACAGGACTTAAAATGAAGCTCCGGCGCGATTCACTCTTTCTATCTTTTTTTGTTTTTATTTGCTATTTGGTATGATATTCCTTATTGTTAACAAATTGAATTATGAAGGAGTCTGCTATGAAAAATATGTGCGCGATCATTGCCCTGTTAATCTTGACCGCTATCCCTGCGATTGCAGGAGGCTCACGCGAACAGTCGCAACCGGAAAGCGAGTCGCTGGGTCCTGTGTCTGCTTCCATCGAATATATAGAGGGTTCGGTATGGCTGAATGGAGAAATTGCCGATTATGGAGACAAAGTAGTCAGCGGCGACAAGGTGGAGACCGGAGACGCGGGTGTCTGCGATATTGTTTTTGAAAATGGCAATATTGTATCCTTGGCAGAAAACACCCTTTTGCTGGCCGATTGGGATAAAGCGCAACTGACTTTGGAGTCCGGGACGGCATCAATGGTTCTCGGCAACCTAAATCGATTTGTATCCGATACCCAAGAATTTTCAATCCGAACTTCTTCTACGATAGCGGGGGTGAGAGGCACTACGATCTTTGCCAAATGGGAGAATCCTGAGTCCTACTATTTCTGCCTGTGCAATGGCAAAGTTCATATTCAAACGGAGAACCAAGAGATTGATCTGGAGGCTACCCACCATAAGGCTTTTCGGGTTATTCAGAACGAAGAAGGTATCCGCTTGGAAGATGCTGAAATGCTATACCACACGGATGACGATATGGAACATGTGGCAGACAAGATTGACTACACCATCCCTTGGAAGGACTAGGGATAGCGCCCTGATTTTCTATAAACATTTTCTCATCCCCTTTCAGGACGGTGAAATATCACGCTGCCTACCCGGTAAAATTCCAAAAAACTGGTTCATCTAAATCCCCCGTGCTTTACCATCATGACAAAGCTAATGCCGCTGGCGCCCCCCGTCAGCCGTTGGAATGGCATGCGGATTTCTTCCAGCGGATTGATATCCATGATCAGTTCGGGATTCATGCTCTCATCTAGCAGCATGGGAGTCAGCAAATCAGGCATAGGGATTCTGAATGGCCAGCTGATATTGTGAACCGAACCCCGAATAATGCTGGCAGTGAAATTGTCAGAACATATTGCTCCAAGCCTTTCTTGGCATTGCCTGCGATAATATTGACCACCTCACCGATGGCGTCTGCCGCATCATCGCTAATCGAGCCCGTGCTGCCGGTTGGCTGATTGAGGATGCATTTTCTAACAATTGTTAAAATTTTTCATAAAACAGCTTGACGACAGATGAATCCCGCGATATTTTAACATCTGTTAAAACTTTTAACTTTTGTTAAAAATTGCAAGGAGGGCGTTTTGCGAGCCACACCTAAAAAACCACGGGAAACCCGCCGCAAAAAAATACTGCAGACCGCATTAGAGATTTTGCCGCAAAGGGGCTTTGACGGGATCACCCTGGAAAGCATTGCCGATGCCCTTGGTTACACAAAACCGGCGATCTACTACTACTTCAAAAACAAGGATGACCTTGTATGCTCGCTGATCACTGATTACCTGAAAGATGCCCACCAGGCAATCTGCGCGATTACCGATGGCGATGGCAGCCCAAAAGAGCGGCTGATCAGGATCATTCATTTTTACGTCGATCGAAACTGTGAACAACGCGGATACTTTACCATCGATCACCACCTGGGCGGTGTCCTTAGAAAAATGCCGCACACCGCCGAGGCCGACAACTTGCGGAAATTAAGCCTGGAAATCCCCAGCCGCCTGATTAAGCTGATCAACGAGGGTATCCAGCTGGGGGAATTCCGCGACGAAGATCCTGCCGTCCTGGGCAGCCTGATCTTTAGCCTGCTTGGCGGCGTACTAACCCACATGGAAATGCCTTCCCTCGCCTCGCTAGGAGTTGAGGGCTTAAAACAAAGAGTGTGCGATTTTGCACTCAAAGGAATAGTCGTATGAAAATATCGTTTAAAGGCTGGGCCCGGTTTGTAACCCGCAGGCCCTGGATCGTCATTGCGCTGACAGTGATGATCACTGTCGGACTGGGCTTCGGTATGTCAAACATTAGAGTGGATGCAGACATGACCGATGACATTCCATCCACCATCCCGGAAAAGGTCTTTTTCGACAAGGTCGGCGAGATCTTTCCGGCCGATGATTTTCTGATCGTCGCTATCACTGATTCACGCGGTGTGTTCACCCGGCAAACGCTCATGCAGGTAAGTGAATGGTCAGATGCGATTTCCGGCTTGCGCGGGGTCAAAAACGTTTTGAGCCTGAGTTCAGCCGGCATCATTACCGGGAATGAATTCGGACTGAACATTGTTGATGCCATGCCCTTTGTGCCCGAGACGCCGCAAGAGATCGCGGAGTTTCGCGCCCGGATAGAGGCCAGCGACATCACCACCGGACTTATCGGTGGTGACGGCAAATCCACGGCCATCATCATTACTGCCAAAGAAGGCATAGACAGCCAGGCCCTGCCAAGGCTTGAACTGCGCGTTCCTGCTGCAACCATCGACAAAGCGGTAAGTGAGCTCTCTGCCCTGGAAGGGATTCAAAACCTCTACCGCGGCGACCAGGCAGCCGATGTCAACGAGGCAAAAGTAGCCTTTCTGACAGACATCACTACCGACAAAAAAGCGATGACCGGCATTCTGATTGACCCCGCCGAAGGTGCCGATACAGCGGCAATGCTGGCACAAGCACAGACTATTGCAGCCAACTACGGCGGCAAGGCCACAGCATCCGAATCAGCTGCCCCGCTATACGACCGGGTAAATGCTTTGCTGGATCAACTGCCCAAGCAGACCGACGGCCAGGTATACGTATCCGGCGCCAAGGCTGTCAGCGGCATTGTTGGCCGCCTGCTAATCAGTGACCTGGCCCTGCTATTCCCGATTGTCATTCTGATAATCGCAATAGTACTGTTTATCAGCTTCCGCTCAGTACGGGGCATCTTCCTGCCTCTTGGCAACGTTGTGCTTTCGGTTATCTGGGCGATGGCCCTGATGGGCCTGCTTGGCCAACCCCTTTCGATGGCAACCATGATCCTGCCGATCATACTTATTGCTGTCGGCACGGCCTATACCATCCATGTCATCAACCGTTTTTTCGAAGAACTGGGCCATATTCAGGATAAAACAGATGCGCTGGAAGCCGCCATTGCCCATGTAGCCTTGCCGGTTTTCCTGGCCGGGATAACGACCTTCATTGGTTTCTTTTCTTTGGTGGCCTCCCGCATTGCTGCCTTGCAAATGTTCGGAGTTTTGTCCGCCCTGGGGATACTTTTTGCCCTGCTGTTAAGCCTGACATTCACACCGGCTGTAATGAGCATCCTGGGCCGGCCGAAGACTGCCAAAAAAACAGAGCATAAAGACAGCGCCTTTGCCAACCTTTTGGGCAGCATCGGCGGGGCGGTTGTATCACACCCGCGCATGACGGCCGGCATTGGTTTGGCAGTGGTAGTCTTCTTTGCCCTCTTTATCCCACAGGTTAACTTTGAAACCAACACCATCAATTCCTTCAAAAAAGGCAGCGAGGTTCGCGAAGCATCGGTATACCTGAACGAAAATTTCTCGGGCATTACCGTCATGACCATCGTTACCAATGTTGAGGAAGAAGGCGGCATCCTGGACCCGGATGTTCTGCGGGCGATGGATGGTCTGCAGGAGCGTCTTGAATCCCTGAGGCTGGCTGGGGACACCGTTGTCGGCCCCGAAGACCCCGCCTGGCAG
>CAZDYA010000131.1:0-5060 GCA_964509515.1 uncultured Spirochaeta sp. | reverse complement strand
GAAATAAACTGTTCTACACTTACCTTTTCCGCCCTGATATCTGGTGGGATGCCGGCCTCGCGGCAGGCATCCATAACCATCTCGCCGCTTATCCCGCCATCCAGCATTACTTTTCGGAAATTATTGGCAAATGTCTTGCGACGCGATTGAAATGCGCGCCTGACTAATGAAGAAAAAAAGGCAGGCAGCTCTCCTTCACCGCCATCACTCAAAGGGGTCATCTCAACGACTGTAGATGTCACCTCTGGGACAGGAAAAAATGAGCCTGGCAGCACATCAAATACCGACCGGACCTTAACCCTTGCCTGGCAGGCTACCGAATAGGCAGAGTAATCCTTGCTACCGGGCAGGGCGGTCATACGCTGGGCAGATTCTCTTTGTACCATTACGATAAACCGCGAAGGAATGAAAGCTTTTTCCAGCATTGCCATAATAATGGCCCCGGCAGCATTATATGGAAGATTACCCACTAACACATCGGGAGCAGGATTCTGCTGCCAGGCGATGGGCAAGGTCTGAACGCAGTCTCCAGCTTCAATCTGCAATCCGCTGCCTTGAAATAATTCTTTCAGCATGGAAATAATCCCGTGATCAATTTCAAAGACTCTTAACTGACACCCCTGTTCAACAAACAAATGTGTTAAAGAGCCTATGCCGGGGCCAACCTCCCACACTGTGCAGGGCTTGGGCGCAGCCAGCCGGCAGATAGCAGAGCGTACATGTGGATCAATTAAAAAATTTTGTCCAAACCGCTTTTGCAATCGAATCCCGGCAGCTTCCAGTAGCGCCCTGATCTCTTTGGAAGAATTGTAGTTTAATTCACTGTAATGCATGAAACCTCGCAATAATATCGTTTAAGTCGCGCATGACGCCAGGCCAGCAAAACCATGATTGTCACCAGGACCAAAACCAGTGCCCTGCCCGTCAGCCCATGAAGATCGATCGCGCCAAGACCAGACGTTGTTTCGAGCACGCCAACAAGAATGCGGGAAACCAATTCAATCAGATGCTCAAGTGGTATCAGAAACTGCCAAGGCAACATACATAGATATGCGGCCAACAAAGCCAATCCCAGATACATTACCAGCATAGCCAATGGCACGACAATTACCGTTAGTAAAATACCTTGAGGATACCACATGCCCCAAAGCAGCATACTTAGCGGAAGTCCGGCCAAAGACGCCGCGACACCCGCTGCAATTGGCCCATAAACAAGCCTGCCAGGCTCCGGTAATGCTCCGCCAAACAAGGCCATTAATGAAGGCGAAAAAACCATTATTCCAGCCAGAGTCAAGAATGAAAGCTGAAAACCGACATCATCAAGTAGCGATGGAACAAAAAAAGACAAGACAAGAAAACATTGCGCAAGAATAACAATATTCCACGGTCTACGGCGCGCAAGAATCCATACCCCTGTGAATAGAAAAAAGAAGGCCGCCCGCAGCAAGGAAGCCCTGGGACCAACAAGCAGAACGTAGCACCCCAATAAAATAGCAGTAAAAATCAATGCCGGGCGGAGTCCAAACAGGCGGCGAAAAAAGAAGACAGGAAGCGCTGCCATTATGCCAATATGCATACCAGACAAGGCCAGGACGTGCATCAAACCGTTTTCCCTGAAAATCCGCCTGGTATTAATCGGCATGGAATCCAGACTGCCAGCCAATAAAGCCTCCAGCAATACTGCCGAGGATGCAGGAAGTACGCGCAGCTCACCAAGAAAACGTTTTCT
This sequence comes from uncultured Spirochaeta sp., assembly GCA_964509515.1. Taxonomy (GTDB): domain Bacteria; phylum Spirochaetota; class Spirochaetia; order DSM-27196; family DSM-8902; genus Spirochaeta_B. The sequence continues at coordinate 3,331 of CAZDYA010000131.1, read as the reverse complement.
TAGTTGGCCACGCAACCTGAAATAGCTGTTTCTGTAGCCATCAACAAGTAGCTTGCTGGCCGAAAACCATTCCCCACCATCTAAAAAAGAGCCGTATACTGACAGTCTTTGCCCGCTTAAGACTTCAAGGCTGTCAGGAAAAAGCACATGTACCCTTCCGTTGGCAGGCTCCCTGTTCCCAACAGCGTCCAGAGCATAATCAAGATCAAGAACAAACCACCGTTTGCCGGACTGGGATAACCTTGAATCATCGACCACTGTACCTTGCAGCTGTTTAATGCCTTGCTTTTCAAAGGGCAAATGCCATTGCAATTCCATGACCAGAGGAACCATTGCCAGCCAAACACCGAAACCGGCGAACAATATTGCGATTGCCAAGCGACGAAAGCCTGCCTTGACGACAGGAAGCAAAGACAAAGCAAGCGAAATAAAAACACCGGCAATAGTCAGCCAAAAAAACAGACCATCCCGGTGTATAAATAGCTTATTAAAATATGCCCCGCTTGCCAGCCCAAGTGATGCAACTACAGGATATGGCAGGCGAATAACATTCATCTATTGACGAACAGCTTTCATGGCATCCTGAATCGCATCCTGAACAAAGCCCTGATAATCAAGCATGCTGGCATAAAACAAGGAGTTGTAAGCCTCTGCTGAGCCAATTCGCCCCAGGCCGTTAACAACCGCCAACATAACCTGCGGATTAACAGGCCGATCACTGGAAGTCTGAATGTTCAGATAATCGAGATAACGAATCAAGCGACGAGCTGCCGGTTCACCACCGACGGCTGCCAGGGCATCGATGGTATCAAGTATTTGTCCAATCGGTATCTGCCTTTGCTCAAAATCATTGGCCGCCAAATTAAAGTGTGAAACCATAACCCCGGATGCTTCCGTGTATTCGGCTTGCTCCAGCATTCTGGCTGCCAGATATCTTACATTGCGATGCATGATAATTGCTTCAACGCCGGCTGGTTGTTTCCCCATGGCCGCGGTCAGGGCCGAATAGGCAACTTGGGCCTTTTCAGCAACGCTTAGAGATTCCAGACCATCTACATACTGCAATATCTGATATTGAGCGGTCAGTTCCTGTATAGCTACAGCATCAACAAGCAGACCAAGCTGCTGATCACCAAAGGCATCCATGGCAGCACGCGCCGGCTGATCAAGAAAATCAGGATGCTTGGCAGCAACGGTTAACAGAAACGCGCTAAAAAACACCGGATCATCGAATGTGGTAGCGGTTGTCACTGCCCTTGCCAAAACCTGCCGCTCAATACTTGTGCCGCTAATGGCCAGATTGTTTTGCGCCTGTATCCAGCCGCTTAGCCTGATATACAAACGTTGATTACCAGCACCCAGCTGCTCCAGGGCACCAAGCAAGCGAATCCGCTGGGTAACCTCTCTTTCCATCTCAAAGACCTGCCAAAGAGGCAACGCGGCCCGATTAACCCCGGCCTCAACCAGGCGATCCATGGCCAGCGAATACATATCGGTATGAACCTGAGATGTAATTCGATCGCCAGCATTGCTAATAACGTAGTCAAGCACATGAAGGTAAAATTCCTCCAGCTCGCTAACCGGATGCTCGGATCCCAATCTTACAATCTGCAGCTTCATCTCTTCGGTATCAGCCGCCCGAAAATCACTAACAAAATCCTCTGATAAAGCCCCTAGCATGCCAGCTGAAAGCAAACAAAAGCCCATAATTACTAGCGCGCGTCTCATTAAAACCTCCACATGGTTTAATAACCCCAAATAATTTCTGCAGTCTCAATAACTACAGCACAACTATCAGTCCGTCTTGTCCGACTGTTTACCTTGCTCTTTCTGACCTTCTTCCTGCTGAAAAATCCCATATACATAAGTCAAAATGGTATTTCTCATATTTACGGATGGAGGAACGGCCTGAATATGCAAAATCGAAATGTTATTCTTTTGCTTATGAGTTACACCCTTGACCGTTCCACACATGACAACCGATTTGCCATCAATATCTGTCTGAATCTTCACTGCTATCCCAGGTTTGGCCTTGCCGCCCACTATTACCGCCATTCCCTGTTCTGAAATATCAACTGTACGGCACCGATAACCGCCCCCCTGCTCACGTTTTTCGCTGGCATCACGGACATCCCTAAGCGGTATAAGCACCGCCTGTTTTTTTAATTCCCGCCGTACGCTATTGCGTTTTTGGCTTCGCTCAAGCGTATCCGAATGAGCAATATGAAGAATCGGGAACTTGCGGTCGATAAAATCACCAATGACCTTTGATTGAAAAAAGTATCCGGCATCATCCGGGCGCCAGAAATAAATGCTTAATTTCTGTCCCTGCCAACTGAAGCCAGGTGGAAGATCCCTGCCCTTTGGATATGAGATAGCCAAATATCTTCTTATGTTTTCCACGACAGTAGAATAATATGCCCCGCCACCAGGAAAGGTTAATTTGATTGGCTGGCCGGCATTCATGCTACGGGAGCTGGAAATACCCAAGCGGTACTTGGGCTGATTAAATTCGACCCGCTTGCGGAAACCAAAAAGCTGACTCAAAAAAGCGTTTGATTCCTTGGTATCTAATGAATTGCGCGAACGAAGACGGATTATGGTATTGCGGATACAGCGATCAAGGGCTTTCTCTGACCAAAACAAAGCAGTTGGGTTTTTAAGGCGGTTTTGTACTGCAATCCGGCGCAAAAGGCTGACTTCACGAAAAGTAAAGCCTGATTCCTTGCCTTTGACATAAAACTGCACCCACGGAAAGCGGAACCCCCCTTTGGTTATTATCATTACAAGCGCAATAACCAAAAAGAACAAGAAGATTCCGACAATTAACCATGCCATGCAAGCCCACCTTTAATTATTAAAGAATACACAGGTTATATAGTAACCTCAAACAGTGTATTTGACTAGCAATCAAAAAGCAATGCCATGACAGTTTTTAATCCTTACCGAAGATGCGGGACAAAATGGTATTACGCTTGGCCGGACCAGAGTCCTTGTATACTCCATGCCCCAAAATACGGCGAGACCTCTCTTTTAAAAGCTGGTCTACCCGCTTTGTCCGCAGGATTTCGTAGGCCCTGAGAACCTCATCCTTAAGCCTGTCGGCCATGTAGGCCGGATCGGTATGGGCGCCGCCAATGGGCTCGGTTAGTATCGAGTCTATAATACCGAAATTTTTCATGTCATAGCTGGTCATCTTCAGGAACGCAGCTGCCTCTTGTGAACGCTTGGCGTCACGCAACAAAATGGAGGCACAACCCTCGGGCGAGATAACACTATAAACCGAGTTTTCCAGCATTATCATGTAGTCACCAACGCCAATACCCAAGGC
>CAZDYA010000130.1:0-5068 GCA_964509515.1 uncultured Spirochaeta sp. | reverse complement strand
CTTCCAGTCTGTCAATAGCACCATGCTCTTCGAAAAGCCGCAGAAGGGAATGGTATGCGAGCGGGGCGGAAAAAATACCTGCCCGGGCTGAAGGTGAATGCTTGCGATGCACAGGATGCGGGGCGGAATCACTGCCAAAAAAATAACAGGCCTCCCCGGACATGGCTGCTCGCCGCAAAGCATCCCTGTCTGCTGGCCTTTTTACAATTGGCTTACAGAAAAAATGAGGATGCAGTTCACCCCCCAGCAAGTCATCCAGGGTCAGCTCAAGATGATGAACTGTAAGCGTCCCGGCAATATTCGGGATATCACGAACCGCCTCGACAGCGGCGGCCGTTGTAAGATGCTCAAGCACAATCCGCAATGCCGGAAAATCCTTCCGCAACTGCTTGATGACCGGTAAAAAAGCCTCTTCTCTGTCCAGGGAAAAAACAGCGGGGTCTTCACCATGAATTGACAGCACAATATCATGTTGCTGCATCAGTTCCAGGACAGGATAAATCTGGCGGACATCCGAAACCCCGTCCTCTGAGTTGGTAGTAGCGCCTTCCGGATATAGCTTGCCGGCGACTACATTGGCCGCCTTTAGTCCAGCAATCAAATCGGGATCCATGCCCGGAAGGATCTTGAAAGTCATCAGGGGCTCAAATCCCTCATCAGCGGCGTCAATTATTCGACTGCGATAGTTTTCAACACGTTCGACGGTCGTTATCGGCGGTATGGTATTGGGCATTACAACGGCCCTGGCAAAAACATTCGAGGTTGCTGTAACTACCGCCTCCATCATTTCGCCCTGTCTGAAATGTACGTGCATATCATCAGGCTGACGGAGTATCAATTCTGCAGGCTTTTTCATGGTTTCCAACATATTGCATTTATCGGGACTGGTGCAAGCCAAAAAATGTGTTACATTATTAACAAGTCCAAAGTAAGGAGGAAATATGAATCAAACTACTCACATTCAGGCACGCGCGCGCAGCAATTCTGTTTTGCGTACCGTTTACATATACATGACAGCCGGACTGGCAATTACAGGGGTGGTAGCATTTTTGGCGGCTAATACTGGCATCGCGCAGATCTTCGCCCGCAATACCATGCTGTTCATCCTCTTGTTGGTTGGTCAATTGGCCCTGGTGCTCTTTTTGTCCGCCAGAATACGCAAGCTTTCTCCCCAAGCAGCACTGGGCGCATTTTTTCTCTATGCAAGCCTTAACGGCATTCTTTTTTCCTATATTTTCCTGATCTATACCGGTGTCAGCATTGCTCTTACTTTTTTTATTACCGCAGGAACATTCGCTGGCATGAGCATCTACGCCCTGACCACCAAAGAAGATCTGACCAAATATGGCCGCTTCCTTATCATGGGCTTGTGGGGTATCATCCTGGCCAGCCTTGCGAACTGGCTATTCAAGAGCCCTGCCCTCTATTGGATTATCACCTATGCCGGTGTCCTGGTTTTTGTTGGGCTCACAGCCTACGATACACAGGTTATTGCCCGTTGGAGCAATGAGCTTCCCGACAACGCGGACACCAGAACGATTGCCAGACTAGCCATTATAGGCGCATTACGGCTCTATCTGGATTTTATCAATCTGTTTCTTATGCTGCTGCGCATATTTGGTGGCCGGCGATAACTTGCCGTGCCCTCCAATGACGCTTATACTTCTGGAATAATGAAAAAGAGCCTGTTATTCGAAGAGCACTGCCAACAGGCAGCCAATGCAATTGAAGCTCTACAATCTGGCAACGCCGGCTTTCGTCAGCTTTCCGGCTCCGAAATCGACAGGCTTTGCTCCGGGGGGTGCTCCAGTGACAATTGGAGCCAGGTCCTGGTCTATGGCGAAGTGCCCGAAGGCGCAATCCTCAGGACCTCTTTCTCCGGCTCAGTCTGGCTTGATTTCGGGGGCTGGTATAAATACGCCAAGCCGACCTGTGAGGCGAGTTTAAAATACCCTGTCGGGCGAATAGAAAACTCGCGCCTGCAGGATTGCTTTATTGGCCAACATGCTACAGTCCTTGACTGCACATTGATTTCTTCCACCTTTATCGAACCGCATGCACAGCTGATTGGCAGTACAATTACTAACCCACGAGCAAAGAGCCATTTCGGGGTTGGCAGCCAACTCAAACTGCTCAATGAGATCTCCCCATTTGAGTATCTGCTGGCACCAGGCCTGACGCTTGATGATCTTGCCGAACTGGAAATTTTACGCCCTTCCTGTCCCGATTTACCCGGGATACTATCAGGCTGGTCCATCATAGGTAGCCACGCACTTGTGGAATTCTGCCGTGACGCCGGAAACCTCTTGCTTGATTACTCCTGCAGGATTAGCAATGCCTTATCGGTTAATAATGCCATGCTTTTATCCCGCATTACCAACGAACAAGGCTGGATTTCCTGCCAGCCATCATTCATCGAAACCGGGGGCAGCATCACCAACGGGGTTCTACAACCCGGCAGCTCGATTTCCAGCTCTGCCAGAGCCAATCATGTATTCCTTATGGACAACGCAGCATTGGAGCAACAGGCCAGCGTTAACCATAGTATTATCGGACCAGGTACCCACATCGGTCAGGGGGAGGTGCACGCATCCATAGTCGGCCCCATGATTGCCCAGCACCATCAGTCATTACTTATTGCTTGTGACTGGAGGAAGGGCCGTGGCAACATCGGTTACGGAGCCAACCTTGGCGCCAACCATAGCTCAAGACTGCCAGATCAATCAGCTTGTTTTGGTGAGGGGCAATTCTTTGGACTTAACAGCGCGGTGCAGTTTCCAGGCAATTTAACCGAAGCTCCATACAGCATCCTGGCTATCAGCACCACTCTAAAACCGCAACGGATTTGCCTTCCTTTCTCACTGATCATTTCGGGCACTAATGCTTTCAACCGCATCATTCCTGCCTGGAATCTGGAAAACAACATCTTTCTTATCTTGCGCACTTACAGAAAAATGAGCAAAAGGTGGCAAGAAGGCTATTCGGATGCCCCAGACTGGAACCCTTTTCGCAGTGAAAATCGAGCCTTCATGCACCGGGCGTGCGAATTGCTAACCATTGCCCTTGATAAGCATCAGGAGTTGCCCAGCGAAACTCAGACTGCTACACCAAACAGCAACAACATGCCCCTATTGCTGGGCGAGGCAGCCACGTCCAGCTTCGCCTTTCAGGCTGACATTGCAGCGGCTGTGATCAGCTATCAGCAGGCCATTCGCTTTGGCGAACTGTTAGACCAGCCCTCCGAACTCTTTGGCAAAAAAGATGTACAGGAAATGAATGAAATAATCTCCGAAATGCTTTTAAATCTGAATAAATGCAGGGAAAAGGATCGTCGGCTAACCCAGGTCGTCCACCCGGCAAGCCCCGCCCCCAAAGACGATGCAGAACTATTGCAGCTGCGGGATTTCCTTGAAAGCCTGCGCCCATGAATAAATCAGCGGCAGCTCCCGACCCTCTTGCCAGTCTTTTTCCCAAGCAAACCTTCATTCACGCAGCATCGGCGGTCCAATATTACCTGGTCGGGAAACTCCCACAGCAGCCATTTTTATTATTCAATGGGGACCTCTCCGATCTTGCGCGCTGCTTTGATGAGGTTGAATATACCGCGGGGGCGGATTTCGACGCAATTGTCACAGCAGGTTCACAAAAATTCATGGTGGAGTGCCGCGATGATCATTCCACTGGCAATGGTCTGCCAGGCAGCAACAGGGTTCCCGATTTTCTTAACTGGCTATATTCCCCGCATAGGAAGGTTTTCCATGACGTCGGCGGCATCTATTCTTGCCTTCGCGACAGGTCGATTACAGGGAAAATCACTTCACCTGATCATATTACACATACCCTGTACGCCTATGCCCAACTCGACCTGAAATTCTCCAATTCCCTTGCTAACAGCTTGCTATCTACGGCCAGGCAATATATGGAAAGCCATCAAAGCAGTCCGCTGGAAAACTCTCCGGTGTCCCAACGAATATTGTTATCGCAAATCCTGGATGGAAAGCACAGTCAACGCGCAATAGAACTGCTACGCAAAACCGGCTGGATAGACAGCATCTGGCCGGAGCTGATCAGCATGAATACAATCGGTCAGGGAAAAGCAGAACACCCTGAGGGAAACGTCTGGGAGCACAGCCTGGCAGCGTTAAGCTTCCGCAAATCCTACGACTTGCGACTCGGCCTTGCTGTACTTCTACATGATATCGGCAAGCCGGAAGCACGCCCCGAAGGAGGTCACCGCTTTCACCTGCATGCGGATATCGGAGCAAAGATCGCCAACCGGCTCCTAAGCAGATTGGGGTTTCCGGTTAACATCATTCAGGATGTTACCTGGTTAATCAAGTACCACAGCATCCCAGGTGCGCTTACCCGTCTACCTACACATAGGAGTGGACCATTAATGGAGCACCCGCTTTTTCCCTGGCTGCTTGAGCTTTACCGCTGCGACCTTTGCGCTACTTTTAGAGGGCCAGACAACTACTACAAGGCCTGTGCCGTTTACCGCTCATTTCTGAAGAACAACAAAAACCCTTTTCGTAGCCAGGACGGCAAGAAACTCCTGCGGCTTCTGGTTGAATGAGTTGAGTAAATCAGCTGGAAGGATTAGATAACCTGGCCGGCGAATTTTTCAAGCAAATATGCCCTAAGATCAGCCACATCCGGAAAAATTGGATCGGCATGGCCCTTTTTCTCCAAAACAGCCGCTAAACGCTCAGGCAGATCAGGCAAAACTCCCGTGGCTTCCTTGACAACCTCCAGGAATTTACCGGGATGAGCAGTCCCCAGTACGATCATCTCGCTTTTATCGCCACTTGCACGCCGCCGCTCGGCAGCAAGAACACCAACTGCCGTATGGGGGTCCAAAAAAACCTTATGCTCCTGATAGTAGCGCTGCATAGTCTGCAGGGTCTGCTCATCAGTCACCACCTCACCGGCTATCATGTTTTTCATTTCTTCACATGAACCCCCGAAGATCGCCTGTAAACGGTCGAAATTGCTTGGGGTCCCAACATCCATCGCATTGGAATAAGTTGCCACTGATTCCCGCGGATTATACTGGGCGGTCTTCAAA
>CAZDYA010000129.1:0-5074 GCA_964509515.1 uncultured Spirochaeta sp. | reverse complement strand
AAAGAAGACTTTTGGCGGTGGTTTCGGCCTGACCAAGGCTTATTATGTCGCATTGCGCTGTAAAGGCAAGATGTGGATAGACAGCTCGGTCGGCAGAGGCACGGAGATACGCATAGAGCTTCCGTTATAAATGTGTTAAATCTCCATTTTTATGTTATTTTTTATAATATTTGCGTAGAGGGCTTGCCGTTGGCAACGCTCTTTGTTACTATGCGCGTATAGAAACCAATTTAGGGGGTAGTTAAGAAATGACACAAGACAAATTTCAGCAGGCGATTATGGGTCCTTGGCAGGACGCACAAAAGAAGATGATGGAATTTTGGCAGGACGGCATGGCTGCTATGCAAAGCGGCAAGGGCGGTTCTATGCAGGATGCAGTTGCTGAAGGCATGAAAATGACTGCAGATGCATTCAAGAAATGGGCTGAGTTTGCCGGTGATATGGCAACCAAAGGCTTTTCAGCTTTCGGCGATGGTTCTTATCAGGACATGCTGAACAAGATGATTAGCTCAGCCAACGTTTACCAGAGCTTGAACAAGTTCTGGGAAGATTTGCAGTCAAAAATGACTGGCAAAGATGTTGACGTAGCCAAATTCTTTGAAGATTGGAAAGGTGAGTACACCAAGATGGTGTCTAACAACTTCATTCCTTACATGCCAGAGCAAATGCAGACCATCTTCAAGGATATGCTTGAAGTACAGGCTATGCAGGAAGAAGCTGGCAAGAAAATGATGGAGCCATGGAAAGAAAACATGACCAAGATGCAGGATCTCCTGAAGAAGGCCATGACTGGTGATAAGTCTGCTTACACCGATTTTACAAAAATGTGGAACGAAAAGTTCGGCGATGCTTTCGGTAAAATGATGGAGCTTCCAGAAGTTGGAATGACTCAGGATTACATGGAAAAGCAGATGGAAAGCCTTGGTGCAGTAAAAGATTTGCTTGAAAACATGAGCGGATTTGTTTCTTCAATGGTTAAGACCAACCAGGGAACCATGGAAGAAGTTGTTAAGAATTACCAGAAGACTGTTTCTGAAGGCAAGCAGCCCAAGACTTTCAAGGAATTCTACAAGTACTGGTGGACAGAAAACGAAGCCGCATATCAGAAGCTTTTCAAGTCTACTGATTACAGCAAGATGGTTGGACAGCTGACCGATGCTGGCTTGAATGTTAAGAAGCAGCTCGACAGCTTGATGGAAAAGCAGTTCGAGTTCATGCCTTTCCCAACCAAGTCTGATATGGACGAGCTTTACAAGACTATTGCTGATCTCCGCAAGGAGCTGAAGGCATCACAGAAGGCAGCTGCCAAATAATCTGTGGTCTAATAAGACTTTTATCAAGACGGTCCGCGAAAGCGGGCCGTTTTTTTTTGTAATTTTTTTCTAACAAGCTTGACCTCTAATGAACCGGGCTATATAGTGTTTATTAAGAAACTGGGGGTTTCCACACACCATATATAGTGTCTTATTAAAAAGGGAGGGATTCTTATGTCCGAATACGCCACCTGGCGTCCCGCGCTACAGCGCGTTATTAAAAGGGACGGCCGCGTAGAACAATTTAATCGTTATAAAATTATTGCTGCCATGAAGCTGGCTTTTAACGCCGTTAAGGAACCATATGAAGTAACTTATCTAGAAGAGCTTGGCGACAGGGTAGAGGCCAAGCTGCGCGGTTTTCTGGCGGGAAGGCACCCGAACAGTGCTCCTGCAATAGAAGAAATTCAGGATATTGTAGAGGAAGTTCTGATTGAGGCTGGTGAGTCAAAGGTGGCCAAGGGATACATAATTTACCGCGCTAGACATGAGGCCATTCGCGATACACAGCGCTTGATGCTGGATATTGATGGTACCATGGACGGTTACCTTTCCCAGTCTGATTGGAGAGTAAACGAAAACGCCAATGTTAATTTCAGTCTGGGGGGCCTGATACTGCACAATTCCGGAACGATTACAGCCAATTATTGGTTAAAGAACATTTATAGTCCTGAAGTGGCTGATGCACACCGGTCGGCCGATTTCCATATTCATGATCTTTCCATGTTCAGCGGGTATTGTGCCGGATGGTCTTTGCGACAGTTGATACAGGAGGGCCTTGGTGGCGTCCCCGATAAAATTACCAGTGCGCCAGCCAAGCATCTTAATACATTGATTCAGCAGATGGTTAACTTTTTGGGAATAATGCAGAATGAGTGGGCCGGTGCTCAGGCTTTTTCCAGCTTTGATACCTATTTGGCTCCGTTTGTTAAAAAAGAGGGGCTTGGATATGCGGCGACAAAACAGGCTTTGCAGAGTTTTGTTTTTGGTGTAAATACCCCCAGTCGTTGGGGTAGTCAGGCGCCGTTTACCAATATTACCCTGGACTGGAATGTGCCTTCCGACCTGCGCGATAAACCGGCAATTGTTGGTGGCAAGGAGCAGGATTTCACTTATGGTGACTGCCAGGACGAAATGGATATCCTGAACAAGGCATTTATTGAGCTTATGCTTGAGGGCGATGCTAACGGGCGAGGTTTCCAGTATCCGATTCCGACTTACAACATTACCAAAGAGTTTAATTGGGAGCATGAGAACTCCAAGTTGCTTTTTGAAATGACGGCCAAGTATGGAACTCCTTATTTCCAGAACTTTGTTAATAGCGATCTCAACCCTGGCGACGTTCGGTCGATGTGCTGCCGCTTGCAGCTGGATAAGCGTGAGTTGCGCAAGCGTGGCGGTGGCCTGTTTGGATCGGATGAATTTACCGGTTCTATTGGGGTAGTAACCATAAACCTGCCGCGGATAGGTTATCTGTCCAGCAGTGAGGACGAGTTTTTTGCCCGCTTGAACAGGTTGATGGATTTGGCTGCTGAAAGTTTGACTACCAAAAGAAAGGTTGTCACGAAGCTGTTAGAAGCAGGTCTGTTTCCTTATACCAGAAGATACCTTCAGCACCTGAATAACCATTTTAGCACTATTGGTCTAACTGGTATGAATGAGGCCCTGTTGAATTTTATGGGTAGGGACATTCTTGATACGGAAGCCAGGGCCTTTGCCGGCAAGGTGCTTGATCACATGCGGGATCGCTTGGCCGATTATCAGGAACAGACTGGCGATTTGTTCAATCTTGAGGCCTCTCCGGCTGAGAGTACCGGATATCGTTTAGCCAAACATGATAAAAAGCATTTTCCGGATATTATTACCAGCGGTGATGATGAACCTTATTATACCAACTCCAGTCATTTGCCGGTGGGATATACCGAGGATATCTTTGCTGCCCTGGATATGCAGGATGACTTGCAGGCCAAATATACTGGTGGTACCGTTTTTCACGGTTTTCTCGGTGAGGCAATCGAGGATTGGCAAACCTGTGCCCAGTTGGTTAAGGCTATCACCAATAATTATCATCTGCCTTACTTTACGATCAGCCCGGTCTTTTCGGTCTGCGCTGATCACGGATATATCAGTGGCGAACATCATACCTGTCCGGTTTGTGGTCGAGAGACCGAGATTTATTCCAGGATTGTTGGGTATTATCGCTCATTGAAAAACTGGAATAAGGGTAAGCGGGAAGAGTATGGGCACAGATTAAGCTTTAATCCCGCTGTTTCCGAAGAGGTAATGAGTAAGGCTGCCTCCTCGCGTATCGCTGGCAACAATGAACAACTGGAATTGGTAGTGGGAGAGGGGTATCAAGCAGCTTCAATAGAGGCCGGTGCCGGTACGAAGCTTGAATACTATTATCGAAATACCTGCCCACGCTGCCCTTCGGTAAAAGACTTGCTGGATTCGTCGGGGGTGCATTACACGGCCGTTTGTGTTGATGACGCACATGGCGAAGAAATGGCGGTGGCGCATCAGATTATGAGTGTGCCGACTGTTATTGTTCGCGATGATCAGGGCGATGAGCAGGCGCGGGTATCAGATGGCAAGGAATTGCGATCAATTCTGCCCGAACTGTCTTCTGCATTAGCCAAATAGATCAGGCCTTCAATTAACATGTTGAAATACATTGGATTGCAGCCAGTCACAACCCTGGATTTTCCGGGGAGACTGGCTGCAACAATTTTTACTGCTGGTTGTCCCCTGCGATGCCCATATTGTCATAATCCTGAACTAGTAGAAGACAAGGTCCCTCCTCATTTTATTCCTGTAACAGAGTTGTTTGAGTATCTGGAAAAGAGGAAAACGATGTTGTCCGGGGTGGCAATAACCGGCGGAGAACCGCTGTTGCATACCGATTTGCCCGACCTCTTGAACCAGATTGCTGAACTGGGCTTTGAAATCAAGCTTGATACCTCGGGGGTGCTGCCAAAAGCCCTGAAAAAGGTGTTGTCATTGCCAGCAATAAGTTATGTAGCCATGGATGTAAAAACCTTGCCCAAATTTTATTCCAGAGTGATGCCAGGCCAGGATTTGCAGGTAAGCGGTTTGCCAAAAGGCGGGGAACTGATGCTTGAATCCATGGGTATCTTGCGCGACTGGGCAGCGGCCCAGGCTGGTCGGCAGTTGGAGTTTCGCACCACTTGCGCACCAAAGGTGGTGGAGCAGGATGACTTGTTTGCCATGATTGAGCTTTTTCAGCCAGATGATGTCTGGACCCTGGTGCAGTTTCGCCCGGGGGGCTGTCTTGATCCTGCCATGGATAAGCTTGTTGCCTATGACAGGCCTTTTTTTGAAAAGCTCAAAAAGTGCGCAGAGGATCGCGGAATAAAAGCCGGGTTGCGTGGCTTAATTTAGCTAGCGAACAATTACCGTCATTAACATGCCCGGCGGCATATCGATATCCCATGATTGAAGGCCGGTAAATTGGCCGGCATAGGCAAGAATATTGGTAGCCCTTGTGATGGTTTCCGGGATGTCTGCCAGATCGTAGATGTAGGGCCCTGTCAGGGTGGATTGCCCATCATAGAATTGGTAGTTGTACAGGTTTATTGAGCCCAAGGAATAGTCACCCGAAACAAAGGCCGAGCCGCTATTATAGCCATAACCAATTGTATCGGCGACAAGCGTGGTTTCGTTAGACAATAGTACAGCAGCCCCCCAAAGGCGCATAATATCTCCGAAGCTGTAATTTCCGAATCCAAGCGTCTGAATGC
>CAZDYA010000128.1:0-5095 GCA_964509515.1 uncultured Spirochaeta sp. | reverse complement strand
TGCTTAGCATGTGCAATGTTATCTCATTACTAAAAGTATATGATGACAGAAAATCTGCCATAGCCGCTTTGGGGGAATAGTGTTTATACCAAGAAAATTGATTATCGATGATCAGAATGAAATTTTTGATGCCAGGGGCATGCAATATATCGAATTTCCCAGTAATTTTTCGTTAATACACGAATATACCGCCAAGGTACTGGAAAACGCACCTGAAGCTTTCCTGGAAGGCAGATTATTGCATCAGCAGCTTTCCGAAATTATAAAAAACGGCATTAAACACGGCAACAAAAATAATCCGGAAAAAAAACTCAAGGTATGGTTTGATCTGCGCAAGCGTGTCAGGTTTATCGTAGAAGATGAGGGAGATGGTTTTACGAATCTGGAAGACTGGAATGAATTCTTCTATCGACGTCAACTGGCATTATATTCAAATGACTTTGACACTTTTTTGGAGCTGGCTAACTACCGTAGCCAAAATAGCACCCCAGAAGACGGTGGTAATTCCCTGATAGCCGCCCTGGAATATTGGAACGGCGGCATGATATACAATGCGGCACGCAACAAGGTGGGAGTTATGCGCTGGTATAGTCATGGCGGAACAGTAAAAGCCTAGATTTTTTCGATAACCAGATGGCCAGGTTCTTTTTTTGCAATTTTTTTTAACCTGGCCAGCTCGGCGGCCAACTTGTCAGCAGTTATGCTGACACCTTCGCTGCGGGGCAAAAGCATTACAGCAGCCGCGCTAACTGTAATTGGCCTATAGCGCTTGCGCCTTCCGCTGCGGTCCTTGCTTAAGATATAGCCTGCTGCGCGCGCTTCATCCGAATAAAAGGCCAGCACGGAATGAGCAAAATCATCCAGAAAATGTTGAATCTTGGGCGGCTGCGATTCCAGCGATTCAAGCGGCATATGAATCCCCAAAAAAAAGTCATCACCACCGATATGGCCTAAAAATGAATCAGGAGAAAACCAGTTAGTCCGCATTAAGTCAGCAAATAGCTGTATTACCCGATCCCCCTGACGGAAACCAAACACATCATTGAAAGGCTTAAAGCTATCAAAATCAAAGTAAACCAGCATACAAGCTTGCTGAGAATCGGCCAAACGTTCAAACAGATATTCCTGTATAAGGTTATTTCCCGGCAGACGGGTCAAAGGATTTTGATCGCGCGCCATATCAAGCTGCATGGAGTGCATAATTTGAACGAGCGCCCTTGAATCCAGCATTCCCTGATACTTGCCATCTTCGGTAATAATAAGGGCCTCGGCATCGCGATCAAGGGCCATGGCCTCGATAACCCTGCCAAGTCGGCTAGTACCCTCAACCTGAGGAACATCGGTCAAGGCCCGGCGCAAATGGCAATTACAGGCAGGGTTCTGTAACAAAGAAAACCCATACGGAGAATACACAAACTGCTTTACTGCCCTCTCTCTTAAAACTCCTAGCGCTTCTCCTCTGTCGTTTATTACCGGAAAAAACCTCCACTCAGGGTTGCGCCGGAAATATTCCAGAGCCCTGATCAATGGAGTGCTTTCATTGATTACAGGAGGAAAAAACATTTCTTTCTGAATCATGCCAAGCGGCAGAGCCTCCCTGTTGCGCTGATTTGCAGAAACAGATCTTCTTACGCCTCGGTACTCCACTTTGATCATGGATAAATCGATTTGGGGGCTTTGAACATAATATCCCTGGGCATAATCACAGCCAATCTCGCGGCAAATATGGTATTCCGCTTGAGTTTCAACGCCTTCCGCCACTACAGATATGCCCATTACATGAGCAGTCTCAACCATCCCTGCAATAAACATCTTTTTTCTGGCATCTGTATCAATACCACTAATAAAAAATCTGTCAATCTTGATCAGATTGGGCTCTGCCCGGTAAAGCATTTGGAGACCGGCATATCCGGTGCCAAAATCATCCAAAGCAATGCGAAAATCCTGATCCTTATAGTGGTTAAGAACATCAACCGCTGTAGTACCGCCAGCACTATCCAGCTTGTGCCGCTCGGAAACCTCAAAATACAGGCGATGAGTTGGCATCTTGAAGGCCTCTAAAATTGCCATGGTGTTACCCGGCGAATAATCAGGCATTTCCAACAAGCGATTATCCAGGTTGTAAAAAAGGCATACAGTATCAGGCATATCAAGCTGCAGAAACAGCCTCAGAGCCCTGCTGCGTAAAAAGACATCAACACTATAAAGGCAATCATCCTCCGCAGCATCGTCAAAAAAATCCTGTATGGTGGCCCAACCGGCCTTCTCGCAATTCCGCAACAGGGCTTCAACAGCAAATAGTTGCCCGCTGTGAATATTTACAATTGGCTGAAAGGCAAAAGTCAGTTCTTCGATAGCCGGATTCCACTTTAGTGCCTCTTCATACTTACGAAAAATATCGTCGGCAGTAGTAGCCATAATCAAGGTCTCCATCGATGCTCCTTCACCAAGCAGACCATTTTAAGCATATCTTTTTTAGCTGATGATTAGGCAGATAGCAAATTTATGCTATTTTTCCGTTATCAGGCCTTGAATGGCCTCATAGGTCTCAGGCGACAGAATATGTTCCATACGGCAGGCATCCCTGTGGGCAATCACCGGATCAAGCTTAAGGGTTTTAACCAGAAAAGCAACAATGGTATCGTAACGCCCCTGCACCTCTTCGGCCAGGTGCCTGCCCTTTCTGGTGAAGGTAATACTGCCATAACGCTCATGGTTGATCAGCCCATCATCTTTTAACACCCGCAGGGCGCGATTAACACTGGGCTTTGATACATCCATCTTGCGTGCTACATCCACAGAATGCACCTGCTCGGAATCATTTGTCAGCGCCAATATTGTTTTAAGATACATTTCTATTGATTCGCTATATTCTTCCGCCATCCTAGGATAATTCCCCTTTATTGCATTCTATTGTCCCCGGACAACATGATTTTGCCAAGGGACAGCCCGCGCACATACCAGGCCCGGCGCTAATGCCAGTGTGACGACGAAAGGCTCTTCTATCAAGCAATATCTTGATACCAGCTGCCGAAAGAATGGCAATGATTACCAGGAATACAACAACGCTGGCGAAACTCATATTTTGGCTCCACTATGTTGCCCGCCACGGTACATAATATATGAAATTATCGCAACAATAACAGCGACAAAGGCTAATCCAGCGAAAAAACCACTGCCGACCGCTCCGGTCAAGATAAGTGTGCCAATCTGATAAACCAGAAAAGCAAGGACATAACCCATTGCCAACTGAAAGCCAACCGCAGCCCAAAGCCACTTGGGGCTTTCAAGCTCTGATTTCATGGCGCCAATCGCGGCAAAACAGGGGGGTGTAAACAGGTTAAAAACCAAATATGAAAGGGCTGCTACCGCACCTATTCCAAAGACATTCATCACCTCGCCTGCACCTGATACCAAAGCCAGTTCTTCTACATCAATAAAACTGGTAAGCCCAAAGGTGACCGCCAGAGTGCCTACAACGTTTTCTTTGGCGATAAAGCCTGTTATGGCTGCGGCGGCAAATTGCCACAGACCAAAACCCAGGGGAATAAAAAGCACGGCCAAGGGGCCTGCCAGGCTGGCAAGGATGCTGGTCTGTGGTGAAGATTCGGCTACAACAGAAAAATTCCATGAAAAGGTCTGAAGCATGTGAACCACGGCATTGCATATTAGTATTATCGTCCCAGCATTTACTACAAAGGCCTTGCCGCGGCTAAGCATTGATAAGGCAGCCCGCTTGATGCTTGGAATGCGGTATTCAGGCAGTTCCATGATGAATAAGGACCGCGAGGTATCACCGGTAATCTTACGGATAATCAGACCGCTGACAAGGATTACAATTAAAGCCAGAAAGTACATCAATGTTCCAACCCAGGCCTGATCGCCAAAGAAAACACCGGCGAACAGGGCAATAATCGGCAGCTTGGCACCGCAGGGCATGAAAGGAGCCAGCATGGCAGTCGTGCGCCGTTGGCGCTCATTGCGTATCGTCCTCGCCGCCATTATCCCGGGTATGGCACAACCGGTAGCAACGATCATTGGGATTACCGATTTACCCGTCAGGCCAATCCGCTTGAAATAGCGATCCATCACCACTGCCGCCCGGCTCATATAACCAGAGTCTTCCAGCAGGGCCAGCATAAAAAAGAGAACCATAATGAGCGGCAAAAAGCCGATTACTGCCCCCACCCCGCCGATGATGCCATCAAGCAATAGCGAGCTTAATACCGGATTTACCTGATCGCCCATCAGGCCTTCGACCAAGGCATAAAGCGCATCGATAGCGCCAACCAGAATATCTGCCAGTGGCGGGCCAAGCCAGGTCTGTGAAACAGAGAACACCAGCCAGATCACGCCGGCAAATACAGGCAAGCCCAGCCATTTATTGGCTACTACCCGGTCGAGCTTGTCCTGAAAACCGGATTGCGAGGCATCAAGCCGGCGCCGTTCCACCTGAGCAAGCAGATCATCAACGAAGGCATACCTTTTATCATCAGTTTGAATTTTCTCGTTGTTCGCCTTGCTCGGCACCGCGGCGATACCGCCTTGGCGAACCCTTACACAGGCTAATAACAAATCTTCAAGCCCGTTTGTTCTTGATGAACTTGTTGCCACAGTTTCAACTACCGGAATTTTAAGCAGCTCTGCCAGCAACTGAACGTCGACCAATATTCCTTTTTTGCGCATTAAATCACTTTTATTAAGAGCAATGACAACCGGTATCCCCAATTCAAGCAGTTGGGTGGTAAGAAACAAGCCCCTTGCCAGATTAAGGGCATCCAGTATGTTGACTATTACATCCGGGGCTTCCTGCTTAACGAATTCACGGGTTATTGATTCTTCGCCAGTAAATGGCGACAAGGAATAAGCGCCCGGTAAATCCACGATAGTAATATCCGAGGTGGTCGGATTAAACTTGTCTTTTAGCTGACCTTCTTTTTTCTGGACTGTAACACCAGACCAGTTTCCGACATGTTCGAGTTTCCCGGTTATCTCGTTAAACAGGGTGGTTTTTCCACTGTTGGGGTTCCCCGCCAGGGCAATTTTCATTATATACCTCCAGATAAAATACCAATAAGTTATACCAGTCTAACTA
>CAZDYA010000127.1:0-5100 GCA_964509515.1 uncultured Spirochaeta sp. | reverse complement strand
CAGCGGAGTTGCTGGAGTCTTTTGATATAGGCTATGAAATGACGATTGTTTCGGCCCACCGCACACCAAAGCGCATGTATGATTACGCGCAGCAGGCGGTGGAGAGAGGGATACAGGTGATTATTGCCGGTGCCGGTGGTGCCGCGCATTTGCCCGGGATGGTAGCGGCCCTGACGCCGCTGCCGGTTATCGGGGTGCCGGTGCGCGGCAGCAATCTGGAGGGCCTGGACAGCCTGCTTAGCATTGTGCAGATGCCGCGCGGGGTGCCGGTGGCCACTGTGGCGATCAATAATGGCTTGAACGCCGGCTTATTGGCCGCCCGCATTCTTGGCGCCGCTGATGCGGCGGTTCAGCAGAAGGTGGAAGCCTATCAGTCGAGTCAGGAGCGCGAGGTCATGGGCAAGATCGAGCTGATGGAACGGCAGCAGCGCGGCTAGCGCGTCTGCAGTTCCCAAACCACCATTACCTGGGCGCTGACAGTGTAGTCGCCGGCGGCAATCGGTGTTTCGGCAGCGGCGAAGGCCATGCGTTCCAGCATGACAGGCTGTTCAGGACTTTGGTAATTTTCCTGTATCCGCAAAGGCTGGCCCAGACTGACCCCCAGTTCACCGGCCAGGGTTTCGGCCTTTTGACGGGCATCCTGCATGGCCAGCTGCATGGCTTTTGTCCTGGCATCGGCAGGATCGGACAGGAAAAAGCGGACTTGGCGGACGCTGGTGGCGCCGGCCGAGAAGGCACTGTCAATTACCGCACCGGTAAGAGCGATATCTTCAAGCCTGACTTCTATGCTGTTATTAACCCGATATGTTTCCGGGACTTTCTGTCTTTGATCATGAGGCGGATACTGAATGTAGACGTTGTAATCTGTGGTGACAATGGCAGACTCTTGAATGCCAAGGGTGCTTAGCGCCATCATGATGGCTCGCATACGGCTGGCGTTTTGCTGCACAGCCGTTTGAGCGGTCTGGTGCTCGGTTTCAACCGAGAGTCTTACTGCGGCTGCATCTGGCGGCAGGCTTACAGCGCCCGAGCCGCCAACGCTGATGCTGCGCGGTCCCGTACTTGGGCTTTTTTCGCTGGTGCCGGCAGCGTGGAGCTGCTGAACGGGAATAATGGCCATTGTCAGAATGATTACAAGACCGCAGAGGCTTGCATGACGGGTTAATTTGCTTGTACTTTTCATACGCCAACTATATCATGGTTTGGTTTTCGGGGGGAGTGAGTATAGTTATGAATAAGATTGCGGTTTATGCCGGTAGTTTTGATCCGGTAACAAATGGACACCTTGATGTACTGAAGCGGGCAGCTGGATTGTTTTCTACTGTAATAATAGCGGTAGTGGTAAACCCGTCCAAGAAATCCCTTTTTTCGGTTCAGGAACGCGTGGATATGCTGACCAATACAATTGGTGATTTGCCCAATGTCAAGATTGACAGCTTTCAGGGCTTGTTGATTGATTATGTTCGCCAGCAGCAGGGCAATGCCATTGTACGTGGTCTGCGGGCTGCCTCCGATTTCGAGTACGAATTCCAGATGGCGCACACCAACAAGCAGTTGGCGCCAGAGATCGAGACGGTGTTCATTGCGGCCGATAATCGCTATACCTTTATCAGTTCCAATATTGTCAAGGAAATCGCTGCCCTGGGCGGCAGCGTCGATGGCATGGTGCCGTCGAGCGTGGCCCGGCGATTGGTTGATCGCCAAGGCTAGTCTTTTTTTGTTTCGTGTTCCAGTTTTGTCTCGTGTTCTAGCAGAAAATGCTTGATAGTTTTGCCTTGTCCGTCAGGAAAGGTGCGCAGGGCGTATTCGCCAATGCCTCCGCGAATGGGGATTATCCTGTGGCATGGGATGAAAATGACAATCGGGTTCCTGGCTACGGCCCCGGCTACGGCGCGGGCAGCATTACGGTTGCCGATTTTCTTGGCCAATTCGCCATAGGTCATGGTGTTGCCGTGCCCGACCTTGCGCAGGCGTTCCCAAACCAGGCGTTGGAAATCGGTGCCCTTGGGGCTGGTTTTCAAGGAAAAGTTGGTGCGTTCTCCGGAAAAATATTGAAGCAGCTGGTGCTCAGCCTCGCCGCAGGCGTACTTGTTGTTTTCAATTTGCCCGCTGTGATTCAGCGCCAGATCATCTTGAACATAGGCCGCTTCATCTTTGATGTCCGGGGGCAGAAAACCGGCGCGAATGATTTCGCCGTTCAGGTTGACCGCGACAAAGAGTTTTCCGGCGGGGGATGCAAAGCTGTTCCAGTATATTCGTGAAGCCGGCATGCTTATTCTTCGCTGTCGGCTTCGCCGGCTAATTCGGCGGATAACTCGGCGACCTTATTGACGCTGTACATACCGGTGGCAATCATGATGGCGCCGCTAAGGTTGCCTACAACAGTCCCGGTGCGCAGTAAAAAACCGATAGGGGTGGAGGCGGCATAATCAAAGGACTGTACCGAGGCGTACAAGCCAAGGCCGCTAAGCAGGACCCCGCCAAGTATGGAAAAGACACCATTGCGCAGTTGATCAGCCCCGGGAGGAGGGATCTCCTCCGGTTGGATATGGGCCTGAATGCGCTGCTGCAGCTGTTCTTGCTGGCTGGGTGTTTGTATTTCCTGGGCACTCAGGCCGGAAATTGTCGCGCACCCTAGCAGCAGGGCGGCAAGCAGGAGTGAAATTGTTCTGGGTGGTCGGTGTTGCATAATCATTTCCATATAAATATAACCCATCTATGTTTATTTTTGTATGTAGTCTTGCAATTTTCCCCGAATTTGTGGGGGAATAATGGCTTCAATCTCGATATGTTCATCCAGATACTTTTCGGCCAACACCCTCCCGCTGCGGTGAAGGCTGGCAGCCAGGTCCCCGCGGGACAGGGGAAAGCGAAATCTGGTCTTTTTCATTGACTGTTCCAGTAAGCGCTCCATGGTGCTTGTCAGGTTTTCCAGCCCCAGGCCGGTGCGGGCCGATATTTTGACAACGGGACCCTCGATTGGCGGGACAAACAGTTGCTCCGGCGGCAGTAAATCGGCCTTGTTAAGGGCGGTTATGGTTGGGTACTTGTCAGCCCCCAGTTCGCGCAGGACATTGCGGACGGTTTCAAACTGCTGCCGGGCATTGGGAGCGGCGGCATCCACCACATGAATAATAAAAGAGGCATGCAGGGTTTCTTCCAGGGTTGAATGAAAGGCATCTACCAGCTCATGCGGCAGATTGCGGACGAAACCGACGGTGTCAGTCAACAAGAGTGGCCCAGACTCGGCCAGCTCTACCTTTTTGGTTGATGGGTCCAGGGTGGCAAACAGCTTGTCCTCGCTGCCCAGTTCGCTTCCGGACAGCCTTTCCAGCAGACTGGATTTGCCGGCGTTGGTGTAGCCGACAAGTGCGCCAGTGGGGATGGGTATGCGCTCGCGTTTTTTGCGCATGGTGGCGCGGTGGGCCTCGACCTGTGCCAGTTCACGCTTGACGGCGCTAATGCGTTTTTGCACCAGGCGACGGTCAACCTCCAGCTGCTTTTCGCCTTCGCCCCTGGTACCCTTGGCGCCGCCGCGCTGGCGGTTAAGGTGGGTCCATGCCCGGGTCAACCGCGGCAGGCTGTATTCCAGCGAGGCCAGCTGAACCTGCAAAACGGCTTCCTGGGTACTGGCCCGTTCCTTGAATATCTCAAGGATTACTTCGCGGCGGTCAATGACGGCCAGTTTGGTGAATTTTTCCAGGTTGCGCTGCTGGGAGGGGCTTAGTTCATCGTCAAAAACGATGCAACTGCAGCCGTGTTCTTCGGCTAGCTGCATAATTTCTTCCAGCTTGCCGCTGCCGATGTAATGGCGGGGATGCGCCTGCTTTAAGGGCACGACCATGCTGCAAGCTGTATCAAGTTCGATATTACGGCAGAGTTCTGCCAATTCTTCCAGTAAGTCTTGTGTTTCACGGTGGTCATGCCACAGGGTGGTGCCGACCAGCACAGCGCTGTCGGGGTCAAGGTTGGTGATTTGAATCATCGCAGGAAGTATAAACCGGAATACGGAAAAAAATCTCACTAAACAGTAATAAATTTGTCAAGCTTGCACCAGCGTGATATACTTAAAGTTGGGTTTCTCTTTACTTTACGCAAAAATGTGCCGAAACCCAACAAGTAGGAATGTAAGTAAAAGCAAAAGGCGAGGGTGGTTGCCATGAAAAAGAAAGCGGTTGTTTTGGTCGTATTGTCAGTAGTGCTTGGTCTGGTGATATCAGGTTGTGATAACCTATTTCAGGTCGGTCTTGGGGAGAGTGTTGACGTCGAGGCTCCCAGAATTTCGATTGCATCACCAACAGCTGCAACCTGGTTAAAAGGAACGGTTACCTTTACAGGTAAGGCTCAGGATGACCAGCGGGTTGAAAAGGTAGAGATTCAGTTTGAATCATTGCCCGGCTCTTCGCAGTATGGACCATGGCGGTCGGTTTCTTCTTTGGGAAGCGGTACTACCGAGCGGACATGGAGCCATAATCTGGATACCACCACTTTGCCAGACGGAACCATTCGCTTTAACATGCGGGTCACCGATAGCTCCGATAAAGAAACCCTGCTTTCCGAACGTGTATATAATATTGATAACAATGCTCCGGTTCTGCTGGTGCGCAGCCCACGGGATATCGCCTCCGTTACGGGTTATAACTCCTACCGTACCATAGAAGTGGATGTTGCTGACCGCTTTTATCCGCTTAACTGGATAGGTATACAGGTTTTTGCCGAAGACGGCACCACCAATTTGGTCGGGCCGGAGGACTGGAATACCGGCGGCGAGACATACGAGATACAAAATATCGATGGCCAGGATACAATCGTTGAAACCGATGCCGGTTCAGCGTGGACCTTCGTTTTTGAGTCGGCCGATTTTTATGTCGACCCTGATACCGCCGAGGATTTTGGTTTTAATATTATTGCCGAGGACAAGGCCGGCAACCGTACCAGTGTATATTATCATATTGATGATGTGCGTGCGGCCAATAGCAACCGTGACATGACGGTTGGGCAGCTCAGTACCCATTTGCAGAATGGAACCCTGGATCCACCGCCGGTGGCCAAGGACATTGACAGACAGATGGTGCTGCCCTTTAACGAGTCGGTGGATAT
>CAZDYA010000126.1:0-5111 GCA_964509515.1 uncultured Spirochaeta sp. | reverse complement strand
GTTTCAGCACTGCCGCCAACAGAATGTGCAGTTAGCTTCCTGACATTTATATCCAGTGTAACATCAGGCAACCTGACGGATTCCTTGATTGTCTGAGGGTCGGAAACAGAAGACACATAATACACAACCTGGGGAAAAAAGACGTCCTCGTACAGTTTTTCAAACTCTGGCTGGGTTTTTAGCACGGTGCCCAGACTTTTTAAGGCAGCAAAAACCTGAATGCCGCCCACAGTGTTCATAGGATTTGATTCGTCAAAACTAACTTCAACCTCGAATGCTTCATGACCGGCATCAACATTCTCCAAAAGCTCCGACAATGATTCTTCATCCAAATGCGGAGATTTTTCTGGACCGCTGCCCGCGCCAGGATTTACAGTCGGTTCCGGATCAGCTGCAACAGCTGGCTGGGGTGAAGATGGTTGCGAGGCAACGACCTTTGACCCTTCACTTTTTTCCGCAAAAGAACTAAGCAGTGCTTTTAGTTGACTCACATCTTCAGAAAACACCTCACCCTGCTTCCGGTATTCTATCATTTCCTTGATTACATCAATACCAGCCAGCAGGGCATCAACCAGATCCGGAATAACCTTGACTGCACCGTTTCTGATCTCATCCAGGAGATCTTCCACTATATGGGTAAAACCGGTCAGCTCATCCATCTGCACAGTAGCAGAAGCCCCTTTCAGGGTGTGAGCAGCACGAAAAATCTCATCAATAGCATCATCGTTGGCAGTATCATTCTCCAGAACCAGGATGTTCTGCTCGAACATTTCTATCTGCCCTTCCGCTTCTACGAAGAAGTCTTTTAATAGCTCTTCATTATTAGGATCAAGGTAGTCGCTCATATACACAGATTTTCGGCCGAATCATGATATAAGTCAAGGCAAAGAAATAAAAAAAGCGTCCGGTAAAATACCGGACGCTGATAAGTCACATAAAAGGCAGACTTTACAGTTCGCCGCCCTGCTCTGCTGCTTCTCCCTCTTCACCCTGAACATGCAGTCTTCTCTCTTCAAGGAAGCGAAGAACCTGAATCTCCCCAAGACGATTAAGTTCAGCCTGACGCCTTTCTGCTTCACGCTCGGAAAGAACACCCCAGATAACTTCGTCTTCGAAATCACGCTCAAGATCAAGTACAGCACGGTCAAATGTCAGCACAACATCTTTGATGTATGCAACAAAATCACCACCGATCGCGGCAGCATCACGATATACACGGAAACCAACCAGCTTCTGGTAGGGAGTCAGTGTAGGATACAAGGGCAGACGCTGTACTTCGCGGTTGCGAACGTCAGAAAGATAATTAGGATTGCGCCATGTCATTGTGCGCCAACCATCAAAGTTAAGATATCCCATGAAGTAGTCACGAGTTCGACCAGTCTGATCCTCAAGGATTACGCTGAAACCATGTGGAAAGTTAAGACCATGAACGTTAACTTCGATTTCCTTCAAAACACCAACGTTTTTAACAACGCCTCGGTTATCGAACTTTCGACCACGACCAACTTCCTCTTGAGGAACAGTCATGGAGCCGTCTGCAGCTACTTCTTCAACATCCATGTAAACCGGAATGCTGAATGGCGGTTTGATATCGGCATAGCTATTGTAGCGCATTTCAGGGAAATGAACCCTTACACCAAGCACTGTCTCGTTCTCATAGCGTGATGCACCTTCTCGAACCGGTGCCATACGTGCATATGAACGTGACATGGTGTATGGATTACGAGAAGAAGATACCAACTCGATTTCCCATCGCTCGATAGCAAGCGAAGTCTTCATCAATGCAAGTTCATCTTCTGTGAAGCTTGCGCCAGCCACATCGCTGTAATCAAGCAGTGTACCCTCATTATCAATCGGTTGATCAGCCGGATAATTTGGAACCAGTTCCGCAAAATCAATAAGGACCTGCCGCTCAGCAAATGCATTCATGCTCATCAATACGAGCATAATTGTAATGAGAGTGAAAAAACGTTTCATCCCGTACTCCTTTGTTTGGTTACCCCAATATTTCCAAGTCGTGTAATTCAAATTATACGCACCAGCAACTGTTTGTCAATGAAAAAACCATGATTTTCCAATGGATTCAGGCCATTCATTCAGTCACCTTAATAATTGTATCGTAATATATTCCGTAAGGAAATTCAAATGGAATTTGACCATCTACTGTCAGAACTATCGAATCAATAAAAGGAAAATTGTATTCAAGCCCTTTTCTAAGGGTTGCAGCCGCCTTTTCGAAGCTTTCCCGCCCGCTCGCTGTGTCAGAAATAGAACCATCGGACACAATAAAACCCTCGGAGGCAAAATCAATAAAGACCTTACCCCCGCGGTACATTATCGTATTCACACTAACATCCTGAGAAAATACCCTTCCACGTTCGACAGACATGGGTCCCAGCAATATTTCGTTAACGATTGTTCGTATCCGCTTTTCCCGGCTCCAAAAGCGTGGAATGTCCCTGGGCTCGCCTTTGGTCTCGGCACTTACTACCCCTGGGAAAAATAACACCACCTTTTGATAACGCGGCATAAAAACCAGCCAAAGAAATATACTCAAAACCAACAAGATAATTGAGGCCAATGCAGGGGTATAGGATAGCCTTGTTACCGCGAAATCCCGTATGTGTCGAAAAAATTCGCGCAGCTGTTTTTTACTGTTCAAAACTGTTGATGAAATCATTCAGTCCATTATAGATACCCTGAGCGATATCCTGCAAGTGGTCAGGCTGCTGCAATAAACGAAAATCATCCTGGTTTGTAAGAAAACCAATTTCAACAAGCACAGAAGGCATCCTTGCCCCCCTGACCACGGCGAAAATCTCCTGCTTAAGACCGCGGTTTGGGGTTTTTCCATCAAGCCCGCTTTCCAGCCCCGCCAGGATATTCCTGCCCAACAGTATACTTTGGATCGTGTATTCTTCTTCCAGCATGGAGTTAAGAATAGGCACGACCTCTCCCTTGCCCTCGAAATCTTTTTCGGTTATCAGTGTGCGCCTGAACTCAGGAGGAAGATACCAAACCTCAAAGCCATTGGCTTTTGTGTTGATGCTGGCATTGGCATGCACAGAGACAAAAAGAACCGCCTCATCTGGCCCAGATACTATTGAATTGGCCATCTCGTAACGGTCAATCAACTCAAGATACGTATCATCGTCTCTGGTCATAACAATATCAATGTCGGGATATCTGGCCCGCAATAGATTGTATAAACGCAGGGAAACGTCCAGGACCAGGTCTTTCTCCATCAGGCTGACGGAATTACCGTCAATCTGATGACGTCCGATCGCTCCAGGGTCCTTGCCCCCATGTCCCGGGTCAATAACAATGGCGGAAATGCGATGAGACGATTCGCCACGCGGGGGAAATATCTGTCTGAGCCGGTCAGCTGTTTCACCGGGGACAACAAGCTGTCCACCCTCTCCCCAGGCTAGCGGCTGAAGAGATACAATTCGCTGAAAATTAATGGCCATAAAGGGAAGGCCGGGAAAAAACGATACATAGGTATCAGCACGTTGCAGGATACCACGCGAGCTGACCGGATCCCATTGAAGCTGAAACCCCAGCTCCTGACCAAGATCAGAAAGATAAATATTCGATGTCTCGGCGGCGACCGGGAGCGAGAGGCATGCCAAAGCGAGAAGAAAAGCCAGCAATGAAAAGCGGGGTTCTTTAAACGCGACAGTTTTGGGTGCTTCTATAGTGGTTGTTCTGAACATGATTCTACCAGGTACCTTACCCCATCGTAGCCTGCCCGCGCAAGCGCACGTACAACCGCGATATGAACATCGCTTTCTCCGGAGGCCGCCTTCAAATAACCATCCCGAAAACACATCTCCAGATGGTTATGAAGGGTTCTACCCAGCCAATCCGGCCTTGTATTACAAGTTGCCAGGATATCAAGGTCCACTGTCAAAAGGCGACCTTTCAGGACATCGTGGTCAACAACCACCTCACTTGATTGCGGCAGATCAAATAATAGCGCAGAAAAAGGCAGCGGATTGAGTAAAAATTCCATGGTAACCGGATCATCAGGTTTCATTTTTATTTTTATCCTGGCCGCTGCTTCCCTGACATTCTCTGACAATTTTTGCTGGCCACTGGCAATAATATTACCGCATTTTCCTACATTATCACGCAGCAAGCCGATTTTTTTTCCGGGATAGGCCGATAGCCAAATATCGTAAATGCCATCACAGGCCAAGGCACTTTCGAGGCCGCCTATACTTTCAACCGTACCTGGAAAGCTAACGATAGCCCTTTCCTGTACGATGGCAGTATCAGCGCGATAATTCATATCAGCCTGTAGCAGCTCCTCTGGATAGGACTGACCAAGGGCCTGGCACAACATTGGCAATATGGCTGTCCGACCGCTATGCAAAGGAAAGGTCCAGCCTGACATGAAGCCACCTGATAACCTGGCAGCGATCTCGCCGGTCACCGCCTTATGGCCATCCCAGAAAACATCGCCCTTTACAGCTCCACTGGTAATCCCCAAAGCACGGCTGCTGCTTTCAAGCATTTCAAGCAATGCCGTACGACGTTCATCGCAAATTGGGGCCGGAAAGGAGTGCCCGAGTTCGACCCGAAATGGAGGAAAAAAGATATGCCGCTCGGCAATCCCATATTCATGAAGAGTGTCGTTGATCCATACGGCATCAATGCTGTATTCAACCCCATTGATAAATTCCTCGACAATGGCAGTGCTGCTTTGACTGCTATCATAGGCTTGCTGGAGGGCTTCCTCAAGCTGGAGTGGTGTGTTGACAATCTGCACACCACGGGCCCCCATATTATCAACGGGCTTGACAACGGCTGGGAACGAATCCCATAGCAATCCGTCATCACGGCCTGATTTTTCGCCCTTTACGATAATAAATTTCGGGGTCGGCAGCCCAGCATCCATAAAGGCCTGACGCATCAGATGCTTGTAACGTGCCTTGGCGGCGGTTTCCTCTGAAAGCCCCGGAAGGCCAAGCCGACCGGCGACATGGGCAACAGCGGTAGAAAAATCGGTGCCAATTGTACAGACACCATTATAGGGGCTTGCCTGGTGTAGCTTTTCGGCTTGCCGCGCAATTTCCTGATGAGCGCGCAAATCAACAGCAATAAAA
>CAZDYA010000125.1:0-5133 GCA_964509515.1 uncultured Spirochaeta sp. | reverse complement strand
GTAGGGATACCTTCGTTCGCAAAGGCGTGCGCATAACTTTTATCTTCACCTGGCAGGAATGACAGAATGTGTGCACCCAGCAGATAAGGGGCAACAAGCAATACAGGTTTCAGGTCATTATTTACCTTTACACCCTTCTTGGTCGGCATTACCTGATAAACCGAGAAACATGGAGTTTCCATAAACTGATCATAACCGGGCTTGTCCAACTGAAATCCGAACTCATCGGCGATTGCCTCGATGTCCTCGGCGAAATTGGCAACGGCTTCCATAACCTTGGCCTCACGCTGCATAAATTCCGACAGGGTCATGCCATCGCGGTTAATAACACTGTTCCAGCCGGCCACCATGCTTTCCTGCATCTGCTCAAAAATATATTCCATTAGTTTTTGTTGAGCTGCCAGGGCACCTTTCAGCATAATGCTCTGATTTCGCTCCCATAGACTAAAGGATTGCCAAGCCGAAAAGGGATTCTTGGCAAGGGCTTGAGTAATGGTTTTGGCCGCAATCTGATAATTATCGGCAAATTCGGAAAATTCACGGTTATAAGCCTTGGTAAAGGCATTGCGATACCGCAACCAGTTGGCTGCCACATCCGGCAGTTCATTCATTAATGAGTACATCTTACATACCTCCGAGCAGAAACATACCATAAAAAGGTGATTTCTGAAAAGAAAAACATTGTTTTTTAAGTGATTATCTTTATTGCTTGATATAATATTCAGTAGGGGTAGAAAAAGGAGAACTTATGAATAATAAAAACACAGGGATAATTATTGGGCTATTGCTATTGGCCTTAAGCACGCAGGCACAGTCGCCTGCCGCCAGCCAGCAATTCCTGCGGGAAGACGGCAGCCTGGAAGCAGGTAGCGAGTACTCAAAAATGCTCAAGCTCGAATCCCCCGGGATAGTCACCTTGACGGCTATCAGCCTTGACTTTCAGCCGGACCTAAAAGCCTTTGACCCAAGCGGCGAATTGCTGGCCGAGGGGGTTCAGCAGGACCGATCTGCGGTTTTGCAATTTTTTGCCAGCCAACCCGGCGAATACCGCATCAGCCTTTTTGCCACTGATCAAATCCAGGGCGGAGAAAGATTTTCACTAGCCGGCGAAATGAACACCGGCGATAGCAGCCTTGTCATTGGGCAGGATTTATTTGTTCAAATGAGCACGGCCGGCAGAAGCCAGAACAGCATAGACTGGTACAGACTGGAAATCCCGGCTTCCGGCCAGCTATTGGTCGATCTGAAAAGCCCGAACTTCGATACCATGTTGACAGTATATTTATCAGACGGACAATTTCTGCAGAATGATGACCACGGTAGCGGCACCGACAGTCGCATCATGATAAGCGCCGCCCCTGGCTAAACAGCAATGATTGGCGCTGGCAGCTTCTACGGCCCAGCCAGCGGTTCCTATACCCTGTCTGCCAGCATGCCTGACCCGCCCCGCGTCATCGGGCTGGGCCAAACCGTTAACGGACAGTACTCACCTTCGTCGCTACAACGCTTTGCCTTTACAGCCCAGGAGGACGGACAGTACATGATCAGTCTGAGTTCAAATGATTTTGATACCTATCTTGACGCCATCCGCAATGACGGAACCCGTTTAATGAACGACGATTACATGGGCTCGGATTCAAGACTGCTAGTTTGGCTCAACAGAGGTCAGACCATAACAATCACACCTTCCGCTTTTGGCGATGGCACTGGCTTTTTCCAGCTGGTTGTTGGCGTTCTGCCCAAAGGCATGACCCTGCAGGCTGGCAAGGCAATAAACGGGACTATTCAAAGCGGCGAAATGGTTATTTACGAATATACAGGCGGCAAGGCCGGTGATACCATCAATATCAGGATGGTATCCAACGACTTTGACACCTATCTGGAAGCCGTCGGACCCTTGGGTCTTAATATTTCCAACGACGATTCAATAGGCGATGGCGAGTTCGAGTACTATTCAGAGCTGCAATACCATTTCATGGAGGATGAGGATATTACCATTACAGCCAGGGGTTACAGCATCGACTCCGAGGGCAGCTACACCATCGAAATCCAGGCCTGGGACGGCCCGGCTATCAAAGCCTATGCTGCCGATACCGCTGTCACAAGCGGGGACAGTTTTGCCGCGTTTATGCAAGGCGAGCCTCACGATTACCGCATAATGCTAAGCGCCGGACAAACTGTAACCATCACCATGGAGTCAACCGTTTTGGACAGCTACCTGGATGTTAACGGTCCCAACGGACAACAATGGAGCGATGACGACAGCGCCGGCGGTCTTGACAGCCAACTCCAACTGACTGCCATGCAGGATGGATGGTTCACCATACAGGCCAGCAGTCTTGGAAATGACACAGGTATTTATACCCTTAGCATCAGCGAATAGACACAGAATTAGCGGCGGTTCATCATATCATGCAGACCGCCGCCGTTTTCCACCCGGGTAAACCCTACCCTTTCCAGCACCCGGACAGCGTAGGCTGAACGCGCACCTGACGCACAATACAAAATGATTTCCCGGTCGCGATCTCCCAGCTCATCAGTGCGCTCCGAAATCTCATCAAGTGGAATGTGTATGGCCCCGGGATAGGCCCCCGCCAAAAACTCATCGTTGGTACGGACATCGACAATCAGTGGCTGATCACCAGCCAGTGCCTGCGCCAGCGCTTGGGAATCATCCTGCGCTCCGCTTTGCGGGGCTTCGCCTTCAAGAGTAATTGCCTGCAAAGCGACGACAGTTGCATGACGCACAAGCGAAATAATACCACCGCTTAGGTTAAAAACATCCTTTACACCCTGGCCGGCCAGCATCCTCAAGGCGACATGGCCTTTTTGGCCATCATCACTGATCAAAAGAATGGCCTTGCCACCCGGAAGCCCGGATATGCCTTCACGCAACTGATTCTGACTCATGTTGACACTGCCGGCGATATGCTGACGCATGTAGCTGATCGGGTCACGCAAATCGACTATCATCGGCTGGCGTTCAGCAACAAAGGCATCGGCATCACAGGCCAGAACGGCAGGGCTAAACCCGGTCTGCTTGTTAATAGCCGTAAAGGCTGCCATGTTTACCGGCCCGTTTGGCCCATTAAACGGCGGGGCATAGGCCAAATCCAGTTCGGCAAGATCCTCAATGGAGAGCCCGCCGGCAATCGCCACGGCAATAACATCCAGGCGCTTATCAATGCCGACCTTGCCGGCTGCCTGCGCGCCCAAAACCCTGCCATTCTGGCGGTCGTAAATCAGCATCAGACTTACCTTTTCTGCCCCGGGGTAATAAGCGGTGTGGCTAACCTTGTGGACAACCACGGCATCGACATCCAGCGAAGCCTCGCGTGCATTCCTGATACTCAAACCGGTTGAGCCGGCAGCTACCGAGAAAAGCTTTACTATGCTGGTTCCATATGCCCCTTTATACGCACGGCGACCGCCAAGCGCGTTCTCGGCTACAATCCTGCCCTGGCGATTGGCCGGCCCGGCAAGGGGAACACGCGCCAGCTGGCCATCAAGCTCGCCGGCACCTGGCCGCCGCAAAGGAATTTCAAGCATATCGCCAGCAGCAAAGATATCAGGATCGTTGGTCTGCAAATACTCGTTTACCTGCAAGCCACCACGACTGCCGATCTGTAAACCAGCCTGCTCTGCCAATGCCAGGGTGGGCTTTACCCCCACCGACATCAAAACCAGGTCAGCCGGTACTGATCGGCCATCACCTGTTTTGACAGCGCCCTTCTCAATGGCTGTCATGGCCGTACCGGTATACAGCTGAACATCATGCTCAGCCAGCTCTTGTGTAAGCAAGCCGGCAATTTCTGGCTCCAGGGCCGGCATGATTTGATCGGTCGCCTCTATCAGGCTTACCTGCAAGCCCCTATCCACCAGGGCTTCGACCATTTCCAGACCAATAAAACCGCCGCCAATAACCGCTGCGGTACGCACCGGATTGGCATGCAGATAGTGATCAATTGCATCCATGTCATCCAGGGTCCACAGTTGGAAAACATGATCCATATCGACCCCCGGCAAGGGCAGCACAATTGGTTTGCCTCCCTGTGCAAGAATCAACGAATCATAGGAGAAATCTTTTTCTTCTTTGGTCTTGTTGTTTAGCGCGCGTACAGTCTTTTTCTGCCGGTCAATTGCTACGGCCTCTGTGTTGGTATGCACTTTAATGCGATACTGATCATGGAAGGTTTCCGGACTGGCCAGGATCAAGGAAGAACGATGCTCAATCTGTCCACCCAGATAATACGGCAATCCGCAGTTGGCAAATGATACATCAGCCCCTGCTTCCAGTATGGTAATCTCGGCTTGACCATCCATTCGTCTGGCACGAGCCGCCGCCGTTGCACCAGCGGCAACTCCTCCAATAATCAGTATTCTTTTCATTCAGCGCTCCTTGTTAACATTCAGTATATATTTTTTAATATATACAAAAGAAGCGCATATGTCAATTATTATCAGTCCATATAATCCTGAAGCAGCTGCATTCGTGAAGGATGCTGCAGACGCTTGATGGCCTTTTTTTCTATCTGGCGTATGCGTTCCTTGGTCAGGTTATACCTGTCTCCGATTTCCTTCAGGGAAAGCGGACTAACATCATTCAGACCAAAGCGATATTCGAGTATCTCGGCTTCCTTTGGGGTCAAGGTAGCCAGCACATTATTTATATCATCGCGCAAGGCCTTGCTTTCGGAGATGGTCTCAGGATGATGATACTCCTCATCAGCTATGAAATCCATCAAACTGCTGGCATCCCTTTCATCAAAAACCGGGGTTTCCAACGAAACAAGATCCCGGCTGATGTTTACCAAATCAGCAACATGCTCAGGCGTCATATTAAGGGTTTTGGCAATGCGGGCAAAATCTGCCGTATCACCGTGGCCGCTGTGAATCTCTTTCCGTACCTTTTCTATCTGAACCAGCTCATTTGCCCTGTTCAACGGAAGGCGTATCATTCGTGATTTTTCGCAAATAGCCTTCAGGATGGCCTGCCTGATCCACCAAACGGCATAAGAAATAAAGTGGTAACCCTTGTCAACATCGAAACGCTCAATGGCGTTCAACAATCCTATATTGCCTTCGCTGATAAGATCGGACAATGGCATACCCTGGTTCTGGTATTTCTTGGCA
>CAZDYA010000124.1:0-5169 GCA_964509515.1 uncultured Spirochaeta sp. | reverse complement strand
GCACTACGGATGAACAGCGCCGGCATTGCTTTGAGGCTGGTATGGATGACTTTCTTTCCAAGCCGATTCATACCGATGTACTGGTGAAAGTATTAAAAAGACATATTTTCGGGGATAATTAGTTTCACGACAGTCCCCTTGTCCTGCCTAATCTCCAGTTTCGCTTTTAATTGGAGGGCAGATAGTTCCAACAGCTCCCAGCCAAAACCTTTTTGCGGCTCGATATCTGGAGTTATTCCGTTGCCGTTATCCCGGCAGCAAATTTCTATTCCATCTTCTGATCTTGTTGCTGTGATTGAAATGAGCGGATTTGTGGTTGCTGAAAAGGCATGTTTGATCGAGTTACTTATTATTTCATTGAGCATTATTCCAATCGAAGAAAGCTGTTTGGGAGGCAGGGATATCTCATCGATTTGTACTAAAAGTTCAATATTACCGGCAGCATTGGCATCAATTATCTGGCGAGCCAGATCAGGAATGTAAGCAGATAGCGGTAAGCCAGACTGTATTTTGTTTTGGTATAGCCGTTCATAAAGGAGGCTCATGCTGATAAGCCGGTTCACGGCCTCACCAATGGCCTTGGTCGCTTCCTTGTTTTCAGTCTGGCTTGCATGAAGGCTCAGCATGTTTGAGATTGTATATAAATTGTTCTTGATGCGGTGGTGAACCTCGTTCATTAGAATGGCATTTTGCTGCCGCAATTGGATGTTCTCCTGGTTGGCATTTTTCAGTTTGTTGACCAGCTTTTTTTGGCTAATAAAGAAAAAAACAACAACAATGGTAAAAAACAGGCCCCCGGCTAATAAGGCAATTTGCATAACGCCATGATTATGTGTGCAAATTGCAGTTTATTCAACTATAATTGGCAGGTATGAAGCGTGTTTTGGTTGTCGAAGATGATAGTATAAGTGCTGCGGGTCTTAGACATATCATGCAGAAAGAAGGCTACGAGGTCTGGTTGGATACCTGCGGCGAGGATGCGATTGAACGCATTCGTGAAGGCCAGGTGCCCGATATTATCATGATGGATATTGATTTGGGCCAGAATTGCCTTGACGGGGCGCAAGCCACCGATGAAATTCATCGTCTATATGATATTCCGGTTGTCCTGCATACCGGTTATGTTGATGCTGAAACCTTTGCCAGGGCAGCCGCCATGACCAAATACGGCTATGTATATAAAACACCTGGGAATGCACAGTTTGTTCTGGCAAGCATTGAAACGGCATTAAAGCTCCATGCGGCCGAGAGGGCAGTGAGAGAGCGTGAGCAGCAATATCGGGATCTCTCCAAACATTTACAAGATATACGTGAAAAACAGAGTGCTTTGATTGCCAGGGAGATTCATGATGATCTGGGACAGTCGCTGGCTGCCCTGAAAATGAACCTGTCCCTTATGGGCGAAAGGCTTGATTCTCAACAGCGTGTTGTTGTGGATGATATGCATCAAATACTTGATCAGGCAGTGGACCGTATGCGAGCCTTGATCAACAACCTTCGGCCCCCGGTGCTTGATACCAGTGGTATTGTAGAAGCCTTGCGTTGGCATTTGGAAGAGTTTCAACGGAGTTTCCATTTGCCGGTTACTATCAATGTTGAGCCGGAACTGGAGGAGTTGGAGCTTGATCAGGATGCCAAGCTCTGCATCTTTCGCATAGTACAGGAAGCGCTAACCAATTGTGCCAAGCATGCAGGGGCCCAAAAGGCATCGGTTGAGCTGGCATGCAAAGGGGATTCGCTGGTTGTTAGCGTCACAGACAATGGTTGCGGCTTTGAAAAGGGCAAGGGAGGGTTTGGCCTGCTTGGTATGAAGGAACGTGCCGAGGTTGTCGGTGGACATCTTGTTATAGACAGTCAGCTGCAGAAGGGAACAAGTGTCGTGTTATCTTTGCCCAAGGGGTCACTGGTATGATTCGCTTGGGTTTGCTTGATGATCATGAAATAATCAGGACCGGCTTGACCAGGGTTTTTGAGCAGGAAGCCGATTTTTGCCTTGTTTTGCAGGCCGGCACATCGCATGAGCTAATGCGTCTGCTGCCAGAGCATGAATTGGATGTTTTGGTGCTTGATATAAATTTGCCGGATATGTCGGGTATAGAACTTGCCAAGCAGTTGAAAATTTCCAGGCCCGAAATGGCATTGTTGTTTCTAAGCGTTCATTCTCCTGACCATTATGGACTTAGGGCCATGAGGGCTGGTGCTTGCGGCTTTGTTTCCAAAACCGCGCCTGCTGGCGAGATTGTCGATGCTGTCAGGCGTGCCAGCCTGAAGGACAAAAAATCTACTGGTGAGATTCCACATGACAGTAGCCGTGAATTGGCATTGCACCATGGTTTGTCTGATCGTGAGTTTGAGCTGCTTTTGTTGCTTGCGCGGGGATTGACGGTTGGAGCGGCGAGCGAAAGGATGAATGTTAGCATCAATACCGCCAATACTTATCGGCGGCGCATTTTGTCAAAGCTGCATTTGTCAAATAATGCTGGGCTGGTGCGCTATTGCCTTGATAACAGCTTGATCGAATAGTATGGCCCGGGCAGAGATTTTTTTTGTACAGTTTTTGTGACATGCAGCTTCCCTGAACTGATGCTAATCTTAAGCTATGAAAATCCTGTTGGCGGATGATTCACAGCTCATTAGGGATAACCTGAAAAAGTTATTAAGCCGTATTGAAGGGATTACCATGATTGTAGAATCTTACAGCGTTATCTCGACCATTCGTCAGATAGATGTTGATCAGCCGGATCTGGTAGTGCTGGATTTGCAGTTGCCTGATGGTACCGGTTTTCATTTGCTGGAAACCCTGAGAGCTCGGGAAGACGCCCCGCGGGTCATGATATTAAGCAATTTTCCTACCGAAGCAAACCGCAAGCGAGCCTTGGCCCTTGGGGCCGAAGGCTTTTTTGATAAATCACGTGAATTTTCCCAGCTGGTTGATTATTTGACTGCTGAGTTGGAGCAAAATAATGGAGGCAATGGATGTTAAAAGACATGAAGTTAGGGCTAAAGATGGCCCTTGGATTCGGCTTGGTAATACTGCTGGTTCTAATAATCGGAACCATTGGGGTGATCAATATGTTGCAGATACAGGGAGACTCCAGGTCGCTGGATCAACAGTATATTCCCGAAGTTGATATTTCGGTGCGTGTGCAGTCTGCCAGTTTGAATACGATGTATGCCATGCGCGGCTATGCTTTTACATATGATCCCAAATACTATGAACAGGCCGAAGAAAACCTCAAAATGGTGGAATCATCATTGGCAGAGGCAGAGGCGCTGGCTGCCAAATTTTCCAATCTCAAAGCATTGCAGGCTGGTGCCCGGCAGGCAAGCGAGTACGCAGGCAATTACCGCTCGGCGGCAGAAGAAACCAATGTACTTGTCATGCAGGTAGAAGCTGCGCGGCAAGAGGCCGATGCATCGGCAGCTGAGTTTATTGAAAATTGCAATTCATTTATCGCCTCACAGACCAGACAGCAGTCACAGGAAATAAATGCCGGGGCAGGCGGGGCGACAATGCGACGCCGGGCTGACCGTCTTACTACTGGGAATGATGTAATTGATCTTGGTAATTCGGTGCGTATCGCCAACTTCAAGTCGCAGGCCACCAGAGACTATGACCTTATGGAATCAGCACTGGAAAAGTTCCCCCAGATGTATCCATTAATTGACGAGCTGATAAATGGTAGCCGTGTACAAGCTGATATTGTTGAGTTGCAGGCAGTAAAGGCAAGCGCTCAAAGATATGAAGAAGCCATGAAGGCCATTCTGAATGGTTATCGCGAGTTGGACCGGGTTGGGTCAGAGCGCGAGGCGGCCGCTGAACAGGTCCTTGAGGCCGCAGATACGGTTGTTACAGCAGGATTGGAGCAAACAATAGGTATTGCCCAGAAAGCCGTTGAGCGTGTGAGCACTGCTGTTATGGTAATGCTGGCCGGTGTTATTGTTGCTTTGATATTGGCTGTAGTCATTGCCATATTTTTGACCAGGGTGATTACCTCGGCCCTGCTTAAGGGTGTGGCATTTGCCCGCGAACTGTCGAATGGCGATATGACTGCCAAGCTGGACGTTAAACAGAAAGATGAAATCGGTATTTTGGCAGACGCCCTGCGTGAAATGCAGGCCAAGCTTACCCAGATTGTCCGTGAGGTTCAGACCGCCAGTCAGAACGTCAGCTCCGGCAGTGGTCAGTTGAGCGCCGCCGCCCAGCAACTTTCACAGGGAGCGGCCGAGCAGGCATCCAGTGGCGAAGAGGTTTCCAGCTCCATGGAAGAAATGGCCGCATCCATTCGCCAGAACTCCGACAATGCCCATACCACCGATCAGCTGGCCCAGAAAGCCGCCAAGAATGCCGACAGCGGTGGGCAGGCAGTTGGGCAAACCGTAGAGGCCATGAAGGACATTGCCGAGCGCATTACGATTATCGAAGAGATCGCCCGGAACACCAATCTGCTGGCGCTTAATGCCGCTATCGAAGCCGCCCGTGCCGGTGAGCATGGCAAGGGCTTTGCCGTAGTTGCCAGCGAGGTTCGCAAGTTGGCCGAGCGCAGTCAAAAGGCGGCGGTTGAAATCAGTGATGTATCCAAGCGCAGTGTTTCGGTCGCCGAAGAAGCTGGCAAGACCATAGCCGAGGTTGTCGAGGACATCCGCAAGACGGCCGAACTTGTGCAGGAAATCAGTGCTTCCAGTAATGAGCAGAATTCAGGTGCCGAGCAGATTAACTCTGCCTTGCAGCAGCTTGATCAGGTAACTCAGCAAAATGCCGGTTCCAGTGAAGAGATTGCCTCGACCTCCGAAGAATTGTCAGCTCAGGCCGAACAGCTTGAAGAAACCATGCGCTTCTTCAAAATTGATTCTTCCAGCTACACCCGGCCGGCACTTGGGGCACCGGCATCTGCGGTTTCGCATGCTGGGGTTCATCACGCTGGCGTGCAATCACATGTTGCCGCTGCGCCCAAAAAGGCTACGGTAAAAAAAGCCACCGGAATTACCTTGGCGGAAGATTCCGGCAGTCTGCCGAAGATCAAGCTTGATGAAGACGAGTTTACTGAATATTAGGAGGTGAGTTTATGACAGCAACGGAAACCCAACAGGAAAATGCCCAGCTGCAGTTGCTTACCTTCACCATGGCAGACGAGCAGTATGGAGTCGAGGTTGCGAATGTCCAGGAGG
>CAZDYA010000123.1:0-5200 GCA_964509515.1 uncultured Spirochaeta sp. | reverse complement strand
CGATCTGACTGGCCAAGGCGGGATCGACAAAACTTTCTATCAACTGACGCACCATTGTTCTATCGGCAAATAATATCCCGTAGCCATGCTTGTGCAGGAAGTGGTCTTTATTGGTCTTCATTCGTACTGCTCCCTGTATTTACTTACAGGTTTTCTTTTATGAAAAGTCTATTTTTGGTGCCGCGCGGATGCGCGGCGCGGGCGAGCAGGCACGCGTTGGATCGGCCGGCCGGCGGGTGCCCGCCAGTGGTACCCGGCGGGTGGCCGCTGCACAGCTCTTTTAACGGACTTGCCTTTTTGGCCTGTGGTCAGCATGATGGGGAGTATGAATGGACGTAACCGAAAGGATATCAGGGCTGGGGCCAGGGTGGCGATTGTGTTGAAAGAGGATCAGCGGACGGGCAAGCGGACCGAGGGTGTGGTGCGGGATATTTTGACCAAGTCGGCAACCCATCCGCACGGGATCAAGGTGCGGCTGGAGTCGGGGCTGGTGGGCCGGGTGCAAGAGGTTTTGGGCTAAGGGGGCTTACATGAAGCTGACTTTTGGACGGGCTGGACAGCGGGGGCGACGGCGCTTGAGCCGCGAGAGTGCCAAGGCGGGGCTGCCGCCGGGGACGATGGTCTTTATTGGCGAGCAGGCGGTTCAGTCGGCGCGGATTGATCTGACAAGCTACGACAAGGATGAGCTGATTGAGCTGCGCGATGTTTCGGTGGAGCGCTGCCTGGAGTCGCTGAAGACTGATGGGGTGACCTGGGTTAATGTGAACGGTATCCATGATGTGGACTTGATCAGTTCGCTGGGCAAGGCTTTTGATCTGCATGCGCTGACCCTGGAGGATATCGTAAATACGGCGCACCGTCCCAAGATCGAGGAATTTCCGGACTATTTGTTTATGGTTATCAAGATGATCTATTTTGATGCGGCTGCCGGGCAGACGGTGGTTGAGCATGTCAGTCTGGTGCTGGGCAGTAATTTTGTGATCAGTTTTCAGGAGCGCGAGGGGGATGTCTTTGAGATTGTGCGTGAGCGATTGCGGGCGTCCAAAGGTCGAATCCGGGCGATGCCGGCGGATTATCTGGCCTATGCCCTGATGGATGCCATGGTAGATAACTATTTTCTGGTGGTTGAGCATTTTGCTGACCGGGTGGAGGAGCTTGATGAGCTCATTGCCGGCGATCCGCCGGCGGATGCCATGAGAGAGATTCACCTCCTGCGGCGTGAGGTTCTGGGGTTGCGCAAGGTCATCTGGCCGCTGCGCGAGGCGATGAGCCTGCTATACAAGGGTGAATTGCAGCTGATCAGGCCGGAGACCAGGATGTTCCTGCGCGATTTGTATGACCATACCATTCAGTTGCTGGACATGATTGAGTCCTTCCGCGAGGTGCTTGGAGGTCTGCACGATGCCTATTTGTCGGCTACCAATAACCGAATGAACGAGATCATGAAGGTGTTGACGATTATTGCCACAATTTTCATTCCGCTGACCTTTATTGCCGGTATCTACGGCATGAATTTTGAGCATATGCCGGAGCTGGCCTGGCCGGCGGCTTACTTTGTGGTCTTGGGTGTGATGCTGCTGATCGGGGCTGGCATGCTGGTTTTCTTTCGGCGCAAAAGATGGCTTTAAACGGGCCCTGTCATTTAAACGGGCCCTGTCAGCTTAGTCAGCGGCTAACTGCTGGGTCTCGAACAGCTTGCGGCTGATGTATTTATGAATGCCGCGCTGTTCAACGATGCCCACCGGGATGCCCTGCTCATCGATAACAGGCACAAATTCCTCTTGCTTTCGTTTCATTTCGTCAAGCAGCTTCTCCAGTGCTTCGTCACTGGTGGCTGTCATGGCCACCGGCTCCATTAGGTCCATGGTCAGAATCATGTCTGTTAATTCCCGGGCATAAAACGAATTTTTTACACCCTCGATGCTTAAAACGCCTTTGAGTTTCTGCTGGCTATCCACCACGGGAAAAAACAGGCTGTCGCTGTCGCTGATTATTTCCAGGATATGATTGATTGACAGGCCTTCGTTCAACAAGGGAACCCTGTCGTCCATAACATCGCTGACGGTAGTTCTACGGATTATGTCGTCTTCATTAATGTTGAGGCCTGCCTCGCCGGCCTTGTGCACGGCGTACTTAAGCACCACGGGGCCGAGTATTTGCACAATAAAGGTGGTCGCCGTCACGACCAGCGAGATGCTGGTTCCGATTATGCCGGGGAAACGCTGCGAGGCGATAATGGCCAGGCCGATGGCAACCCCTGATTGGCTGAACAGGCTTAACGGCAGGTAGCGCCGCACCTTTTGCGGGGACTTGCCGACGGTAGCTCCCAGAAAGGCGCCCAGCATCTTGCCGCTGGAGCGGGCGATCAGATAGGCGGCGGCGATGATATACAGGGGGCTGGTCATCTGCCCGATGTTCAGGCTGGCGCCGACGAATACAAAGAACATGACGTACAGCGGCGGGGCAAAGCTTTCTACCAGATGGAAAATCTCTCCGGATTTTTTTGATGCGACATTGGTCATGACCACGCCCATGACCATCGCGGCCAGGATGGTATCAAGCCCCAGGGTAGCGGCCAGTCCCAACACCAATAGAATGCCGCCCATGGAAAAGGTCATGGTTCTTTCGCGGTCCGATGATTCCTTGAGCAGTCGTGCCAGACCCAGGCCTGACAAGCCGCCAAGCAGCAGGGCACCGCCGATTTCATAAAGCAGCATGAGCATCTCGTGCGATAAATTGCCCGCCCCGGTGCCCAGGATGATCCCGGCGAAACTGGCTACGATGGCAAACAGGAAAAGAGACAGGATGTCATCGAGTGCAATGATGCCAAGGATGGTGGTGGTCAGCGCGCCGCGGGTTTTTGATTCCCAAAGGACGTCGGTGGTGCCGGCGGCAGCGGTGGCCGCCGAGATGGCGCCAAGCAGCAAGGCCATTACCAGTGACAGGCGAATATCGCCAAAGATCAGAAAGACGGCGGCAAAGATCAGGGCGCTGGTAACAATAAAGGTTGTAAAGGCCTCGAAAAGCAGTATCCAGGTAAACTGGCTGCCGTACTTTTTTAGGGTGGCGGTTTTTAGCTCGCCGCCGATCAAAAAGCCGATAATGCCCAGGGCGAAATCGTTAAATGG
Source organism: uncultured Spirochaeta sp. (assembly GCA_964509515.1). Lineage (GTDB taxonomy): Bacteria > Spirochaetota > Spirochaetia > DSM-27196 > DSM-8902 > Spirochaeta_B. The sequence goes on along the minus strand of CAZDYA010000123.1, from coordinate 2,072 downwards.
GGCAAAGCTGGCCAGCACGGAGTCGTTTAGCAGGTTGGCGCCCATCTTGCCTGCCAGTATTCCGATAATGATATAACCGACTACCTGTGGAACCCGGATGCGCTTGAACAGACGCCCGCCGATGGTTCCGCCAAAGATGGCAACCCCGACCAGCAAAAGGGCATTCAGATTGGAAAAATGAATGCTTTCCAACAAGTGCTGAATTATCTCCATCAGGATAATTCCTTTTTGATGAGTTCGTACATTTGCTGCGGGTTATCCATGGCACAAAGGCGATCCATCAGGCTTTTACCACTATCCTGGCTGTCCTTGAAATGCCGGGTAATCTGACTCAATATCTGGACATGCGTTTTATGCTCGCCCTGCCCCAAAAGGATCATGATGGCAATACGCACCGGGATGCCGTCCATGGATTCATAGCCGGCAATCCCTGCGGGACGGACGGCCATTGCCAGGAATGGCTGCAAGATACCATCGTAACGCACGTGAGGAATGCCAAGGCCAATACCTATGCCGGTACTCATTAGCTGTTCGCGGTAGAACAGCTTTTCGGCCAGGTCGTCCTTGCTTTGTACCACGCCCTCTTTGGCGGCCAATTCGGCCAGTTGAAAGATTACTTCGTTTTTGTCGCTGCCTGCAGGAAAAATGATGCGTTGCGGGCCAAGAAAGTCACAATATTTCATGAAGAACCTCGGGCAAGCAGTATATTACCTGCCCGAGCTTACTTCAATCCCTGCCCGGCTAATGGGAGGCGTAGTTCAAACCCATGGCCTTGAGCACCGCGGTCAGCACAAAGTTGAAGGGCTTGTTGAAGTGCGGCAGAAAATACACGTCGGTCATGGCGATTTCGCTTAGGGTCATGCCCTTTTGGATAGCCAGGGCCAGATAATAGATTGATTCGGTGTGGCTGCCTTCGCCATAGGAACCGATCTGGGCTCCGACCAGGCGTTGAGTATCCTGCTCGTATACCAGCTTGATGCTGACGGTCTCGTAGCTTTCCATGAATTCGGGGCGGTCGTTATCGGTAAAGAATGTGCTGCGAACCTTCATGCCGGCGGCGCGGGCGGCGTCTTCGCTCAGGCCGGTGGAGGCCAGCTTGTTGCCAAAAACGCAGATGCCGTTGGTACCGACGACGCTTTCCAGTTTGAGCTTTTCGATGCCGTTGATGTGACTGGCCGCCACCAGCCCGGATTTAACGGCGTTGGTAGCCAGGGCGATGTTTTCGTGCTGACCAGTGGCGCTATGGTACATGGCCACACAGTCGCCTACCGCATACACGTCAAGCAGGCTGGTACGCATATATTCGTCGACCACCAGGGCTCCATTGGGGGTTTTTTCGGCCTTTTCCAGCAGGGCAGTGTTGGGCTTAAAGCCAATCGACTGTATTACCAGATCGGCAGCAAACTCGCCCTTGGTGGTAACAACGGTCTGAACCTTGCCGTGAGTACCACGATACTCGGTGACCCCGGCTCCCAATACCAGCTCGATGCCGTGGTTGCGCATATCAGCCTGCAAGCGGTCGGTAAAATCGGTATCGAAATAGCGCGGAACGACCCGCTCCTGCATATCGATCAGGGTGACGCTCTTGCCTTTCTCGTGATAGGCCTCGGCCAGCTCGATGCCGATGTAGCCGGCGCCAATGACGGCCACGCTACGGATATTGGGGTCGTTGGCCTTGGCGATCAGCAGTTTGGCATGCTGATATATCTTGCAGATTTCGATGTTCTCGAGCTCTTTATTCTTGATAGGCGGATCGATTGGCCAAGAGCCGCCGGCAAACACCAGCTTGTCCCATGATTCGGTAAATTCCTCGCGGGTGTCCATATCCATCACGGTTACTGTTTTGGCTTCGGCATCCAGACCGATAACATCGTGGCGCATCTTGACGGTGGCACCCATTTTTTCCAGTGCTGGTACATCGGCATAGAACAGGCTTTCAGGGTTTTTGACTACGCCGGACACCGTCAGGGCAATACCGCAACCCAAAAAGGATATGTTGTCGTTGCGGTCATAGGCGGTTACCTGGGCATCCGGGTTCTGCGCCAGCAGGGTGCGGATTACCGATGTTCCGG
>CAZDYA010000122.1:0-5223 GCA_964509515.1 uncultured Spirochaeta sp. | reverse complement strand
CTACCACCCAGAGCATTGCCTTTAATGCAGTAGGCCGCAACGCCATCATGAACGACCCTCGCTGGAACAACGGCTTCTATTATGACCAGAAAGAAGGCCCCGACAGCGGACTGGCGGTAGCCCGCATGATCGGCCACATCACCTATCTGTCGGATGAATCAATGAAACTGAAGTTTGGCCGAACCATCCAGCAGAACAACAGCCAGCGCTTTGAATTCGCCGAACAGTTCACGGTTGAAAGCTACCTGTCCCATCAGGGAGACAAGTTTGTTCAACGCTTTGATGCCAACTCATATATATATTTGACAAAGGCCATGGACTATTTCGATGTCCACGAAGAGTACGGCAGCCTGGAAGAGGCCTTTCGCGGAGTAAAATCACGCTTTCTGATCATTTCATTTACGTCTGACTGGTTGTACCCGCCACAACAATCCAAGGAAATGGTTTTTGCCATGATGAAAAACGATATCGATGTTTCATATACCTGCCTGGACAGCCCCTACGGCCATGACGCCTTCCTGCTCGAACGCGATCGTCAGACCGCCATCATTTCTTCGTTCCTGGAGAGTCCGCTATGAACCACACTCAGCCCTTCGGCAGCTTCGATTACAACCAGATAATAAAAATGATTGAACCCAACTCCCGGGTGCTTGACCTTGGCTGCGGAAACGGGGAGCTGCTGCTACGGCTTGCCAAAGAGAAAAATGTCAGCGGCACCGGTGTCGACAAGGAAGAAAGCATGATCCTTCAGTGCATACAACGAGGGATATCCGTGTTTCAAGGTGACCTGGACGAGGGCCTGAAGGACTATCCTGATGGGTCATACGATTACGTGATTCTGAACCGTACCCTGCAAATGGTTTCACAGCCGGTTTTTCTGCTACAGGAAATGGTTCGGGTAGGAAAAAAGGTGATCGTCAACTTCCCCAATTTTGGCTACATCGTAAACCGCCTGCAGCTAACATTCCTGGGGAAAATGCCTGTCAACAAGCGAATACCCTTTCAATGGTATGACACCCCCAACATCCATTTCTGCACCCGGCGGGATTTCACCAGGCTCTGCCATGAGCTTAAAATCCCGGTATTAAGGAAGATTGACCTGCAAAACGGCCGTAAAATGATATCCTTCATGCCGAATCTGTTTGCCTCCGAGGTTTGCATGATGCTCAAAGGCCGCTGCAGCTAAAAAATTCAGCCTGCGCAAGCCATAATCCCTTGCCTCCGGTAGACATAACCGGCTGGCATTTGTTATAGTCGTACCTCAACGGAATATAGTCCGTCCGTAGATAACGGCTAAAGGAGGAAATTTGGCTGCAAAAAGCACACGGATCAACGAAATGATCCGTACTCGCGAAGTTCGATTGATAAGCGATGACGGGGAACAGTTGGGAGTAATGCCAACTGAAGAGGCCTTGTCACTGGCACAGGAAAAAGGAGTTGATCTGGTTGAGGTTTCGCCAAACGCGAACCCGCCTGTTTGTAAAATACTGGATTACGGTAAGTATAAATTCGAAATGGAAAAGAAAAACCGTGAAGCCAAGCGCAAGCAGAAACAGACTCAACTAAAAGAAATTCGCATGCAGCCAAAAATCGAACCTCATGATTTGCAGTTCAAAACCAAGCACGTTAAGGAATTCCTGGAAGAAGGAAACAAGGTCAAGGTCACCATTCGTTTCCGGGGGCGTGAGCTGGCTCACACCGATCGGGGTGTAATGGTACTGGACAGGGTGCTGGAAATGCTGGAGGACGGTTACAACGTAGACCGCAAACCCGCAATGGAAGGCCGCTTCATGTCAATGATCCTGAGCCCCAAACCAGTAAAAAAATAGGGCTTTAAGCCACAACGATAAGGAAGGTTGATATGCCAAAGATGAAGACAAGGAAGAGCGCTTCCAAGCGTTACACCATTACCAAGAACGGTAAAGTAAAGTACAAGAAGCAGGGTTTACGCCATATCCTGAGTAAAAAATCCACCAAAAGGAAGCGAAAGCTGCGCAAGACTGGCGTTTTGAGTCCCGCAGAAGTAAAACGGGCGAAGGTTTTAATGCCATACAACGCCTAACGCGTCCAAAAAGTGTAAAGGAGACCATACAATGGCAAGAGCAGTTGACGGCACTAGAAGAAAAGACCGCCGAGAAAGTATTTTAAAACAAGCCAAGGGATATTGGGGCCGCAGAAGCAAGCTGCATAGAACGGCCAAAGACGCAATAGCCAAGGCCTACACCTATGCATATCGCGACCGCAAGGTGCGCAAGCGCGATTTTCGCCGCTTGTGGATTACCCGTATTTCGGCAGCCTGCCGAAACGAAGGTATTACATACTCACGTTTCATCAACGGTCTTAACAAGGCCGAAGTACAGGTAAACCGCAAGGTAATTTCCAACATGGCTATTGACGATCCAAAGGCTTTTTCCGAGCTGGTTGCCGTAGCCAAAAAGGGACTGGGTGTATAACAAATGATTCAACTGGAGCAGATTCAGCGCCTGCAGGAACGTGTTTTGGCTGCGGTCCACAAGATCGACCAGCTACAGCAGGAAAACCGTGAGTTAAGAGCCAAAGCCGCCTCCGCAGAACAGCGGGCAGCGGACTACAGGGAAAAACTCGAGGCCCATGCTGCCCAGTATTCACAAATCGAAGAGGGCATCATCCATGCCCTCGAGCATCTGGACGCGCTGGAAGACGCAGCCGTCCAGAAGGCATCCTCCATGCAGGCCGGAGGAACAGAAGAGGCAACAATTCAGGTCGCTTCCGGTCATATCAACGAATCTAGCGCAAGCGATGACGATGCAGAAAGCGAAGACGCAGGCCCGGATGACGAGCCCGCCCATGAATCCGGCTACTACGAAGAAGAAGAAGCGCCAGAAACCGAGCTGGACATCTTCTAGCAAGCAAGCTAGCCCATAAGCAGGAGTGTTCGTGTGCAGGTGCACCTACTTGGCTCAACCTTTTTTATCCAGACCGATGAAGACCCAAAGTACGTGCAAACGCTACTGTCTTACGTAGAAAAAAAGGTAAACGAAACAAGCCGCATGGTGGAAACCAGCGACCCCCTCAAGATATCCATTATTTCATCAATGATGATTGCCGACGAGCTCTTTCAGGCGCGTCAAAACGGCAATGCTGAGAACAAAATCAGCCAAATCACGTTGGATCTTATTGAGCAGCTTGACCGCCGACTGCATTCTGAAACAGACGAATAATCGCGGCCTGTTTTTCAGCAGAAATATCCTGATATACACAGCCTTGAATGGCAACAATGCAAGCTGCCAGGGCATTCCCGATTGACATAGCCTGCGCTTCGGACAAACCCTGCATCAAGGCAAATATGTGCCCGGCAGCAAATGAATCACCCGCGCCAGTGGTATCAAGCACCTTCGTGTTTTGAGCTGGACAATGAACCGGCGTCGATGAGTTTTTCCCATCAATCAAATAACTACCTTCTGCCCCAACCTTTACTACCCAAATCAACTGAAAATTAGCCGCTGCTGCGAATACGGCATCACGGCTTTCATCCTTCATGCCCAGAAGGCTGCGCAACTCATCTTCATTGCAAAAAACCCGCCTTGGTGCCAACTGTCCCTTTCCATTAGATCCCCCAACTGCACCAATCAAGTCCAATAAACCCTCGCGGTAGCGCTCTGCAACAAAGGGATCTGCAATATCCAGCGATACGTCAGCCCCTGCATTACCGGCCCTATCAATCGCCTGCAAAACCGCAGCATGCTGATTAGGCGTATCCCACATATAACCGGTGGTATACAAGAAATTTGCCGACTTTAGATCTTCCCAGGGGACGTCTTCAACGGCGAATTCCCGACAGGCACCCAGTTGCGTAAACATGGTGCGCTGCCCGTCAGGACTAACCAGAATTGTAGATGTGCCGGTTGGGGAATCCTTGCCGGCAAGCCTGGCATCGACCCCCTGCTCCCGCATGATTCGCCCGAATTCATTCCCCAGATCGTCATTGCCTACTGCCCCTGAATATACAAGCTTTGCATCCCTGCCAAGCATAGTCGTCAGGTATGCTATCCCGCGCAGGGTATTGGCACAGCTGCCCCCTGCCGCTACCCTGGCCCGCGGGCCAGCCTGCATAACCGCTGCCTGAACGTCTACTTCAATCAGATTCATTGATCCTGGAATAAATCCCAAATCCCGGATTGCACCATCGCCAACATGGTGTATACTGTCAACCAAGGGATTTCCAATCCCCAATATTTTTCGTTCCATTTTTTCAACCTTTTATTATAGTATAAGGATTTACTGAGCAGCATGTCGATCACTACCAGTTCACAAATTGCACGCTACTTTGATATTTACAAGGATGTCGAGATAACCTTTACCAAAGAGGTCATCCGCGCCACCATGCTCAATACCAAGCAGGTATTCCTGAAGCTTCAGGGATACCAATGGCCCTGTATCGTTTACTCATCCAGCCTTACTCGCGCCAAGATAATTGCCAATATAACACCTACACTAAAAAAAGCAATCCAGGACAGCAAGGGTTCTGTCAGCATACGCTTTAGCTTTGTCCTGAAGGAAAAGCGTGATCCCATAAGTTTCTTTGTCCCCTGCAAGGTAGCAGGATTTACGCCATACCGCGGAGACAATACAAACCTGCATTTTATCAACGTTACCTTTACCCAGCGCCCGCCCAACGACCTGATTGAGATCCTTGGCCGGGTGCAGGAGGCCAACAGCGCGGCGCATAACCGCAAGGACGAACGGGTTATCATTACCAGTGATAATGTTGGGGCGCTTGGCCTGGCATCCAAGGCAGGACTGCTACTGGTTGACGGGGTTCCCAGAAAATGTATATTGCGTGATATCTCGTTTGGCGGCTCGAAACTGATTTTGATGGGTGTCGCCAATTTTCTGGTAAATAAAAAGGCAGTGTTGCGGCTGGCATTTAACGACCCGGCCGAGGCCATGGACATACCCGGCACCATACTTCGCTTTGAGCCTGTGCAGGGAAGGGATGACCTGGCCGCCTTTGCAGTCTTGTTCGATCAGGATGCCGCGCCCATGCGCTTCAAGATGCGCTTAAGCAATTACTTTCAGCACCGTAGCCGGCATCAGGGCACAAAGACCAGCAATAAAAAAGGCGAGCAAAACCAGGACGAGCAAAACGGATCAGATGATACCAACAAGGCCCAGGAGAACCAATAATGCAGAAAAACACCCAAAACCCCAGCAACCCTGACCCATTATCACATATCGTTTACG
>CAZDYA010000121.1:0-5250 GCA_964509515.1 uncultured Spirochaeta sp. | reverse complement strand
GCCCCCTGCTGCCCGGCATACAAGCCAGTGCCATCAACGCCTTGGGCAATATCATGGCTCTGATTGTGGATAACATTCAAGACGGCCATTGACTGATAATCCAGGCCGTAATCAGGATCATCATAACCAATATCCTTGACGACTTTACGGGCGACCTCCTGAATATCAACATAGGTCTCGGTAGTTATCTCGCCACCTACCAGCACCATGCCGGTGGTGGTATAGGTTTCGCAAGCCACCCGACTGGCGGGATCCTGCTGCAAACACGCATCCAGCACGGCATCGGATATTTGATCGGCGATTTTGTCGGGATGCCCCTCGCTAACGGATTCGGATGTGAACAAGTTGTGTCTGTTATTCATATTAATACCTGTAATATTCGTCTTTATATGGTCCCTGAACCGGAACCCCAATGTAATCGGCCTGCTGGGGTGTTAACTGAGTCAAGGAAACCCCAAGCTTGCCAAGATGCAAGCGCGCTACTTCTTCATCAAGCTCCTTGCTAAGAACGTAGACCTTCTTTTCGTACTCGTCGCGTTTTTTCCACAGATCAATCTGCGCCAGGGCCTGATTGGTAAAACTGGCACTCATGACAAAGCTTGGGTGCCCCGTAGCACAACCCAGGTTAACCAGCCGCCCGCCGGCCAACAAAATAATGCTATGTCCGTCAGCAAAAACATACTTGTCCACCTGCGGTTTAATCTCGATGTGATTGATGCCAGGTTCCTGCTCCAGCTGAGCCACCTGAATCTCGTTATCAAAATGCCCGATGTTGCAGACAATGGCCTCATCCTTCATGGCTCGCATGTGCTCAATGGTAATAATATCGCGGTTGCCGGTGGCAGTCACAAAGATATCTCCCTGATTTACCACCTCTTCCAGGCGTCGCACTTCGTAGCCTTCCATGGCGGCCTGCAGGGCGCAAATAGGATCAATTTCGGTCACAATCACCCGGGCACCCATCCCGCGCAAACTCTGGGCACTGCCCTTGCCGACATCCCCAAAACCGCAGACCACAGCAATCTTGCCGGCCGTCATGACATCGGTGGCGCGCTTGATCCCGTCTACCAGGCTCTCGCGGCAGCCATACAGGTTGTCGAACTTGCTCTTGGTTACACTGTCGTTAACATTAATGGCAGGGAACAAAAGGCTGCCTTCCAGCGCCATTCTTTTTAGCCGATGTACACCGGTTGTTGTCTCTTCGCTTACCCCGTGCAGATCGGCCACAACCTGCTGCCAGTGCTGCTGGTTTTCACCATTTACCCGGCGCAACAGTTGCTTGATGATTTCTTCTTCGCTGCTTTCGCTGGCTGAGTCTATCCAGTTTGAACCATTTTCAAGTTCATAGCCCTTGTGTACCAGCAAGGTAGCATCACCGCCGTCGTCAACAATCAGCTGCGGGCCCAGGGTGCCACTGCCAGCAAGAAAGCTTAAAGCCTTCATGGTGCAGTCCCAATATTCCTGCAGGGTTTCTCCCTTCCAGGCGAACACCGGTACCCCGCGCGGATCAGTTTGACTGCCCCCGGCAGCTGGTGGACCAACCACAACAGCGGCGGCGGCATGATCCTGGGTCGAATAGATATTGCAACTGGCCCAACGCACATCAGCCCCAAGTTCAACCAGGGTTTCAATTAATACAGCTGTTTGTACGGTCATATGCAAACTGCCGGTAATGCGTACCCCCTGCAGGGGCTTTGCCTTGCCGTACTTCTGCCTTACGGCCATCAGTCCGGGCATTTCCTTTTCGGCCATGTCCAGTTCCTTGCGACCCCATTCTGCCAGGTTTATATCCTGAATCTGATATTCCATATTATACTCCTGTACTGTCCCGGTAGGCCCGGTGATCCAGCAATGATTCCAATTGTGCAGTATCGTTCACGCTTATGCGAACAATCCAACCTTTTCCAAAGGGGTCCTGATTAATTAACTCGGGGGCATCGCGCAGGGCCTCGTTCACGGCCGTTACGGTTGCCGCAACCGGCATATAAATGTCGCTGGCTGTTTTTACGCTCTCGACCACACTAAAGGCCTGACCGGCATCAAAACCCTGCCCGACATCCGGCAGCTCGACAAAAACAATGTCGCCCAATTCATCCTGGGCATAATCAGAAATCCCGACAATATATTCATCGCCATCCTGACGAATCCACTCATGATTTTGAGTATAACGCACATCTTCGGCAAATTTCACGGCCAACCCCCTTTTTGATTAAACTAGTTTTCGAAAGCGCGATGAAAAATCCTGACCTGCTTGAAAAGACCCTCGCCCTCGCTGCGAGTACCGATATCATTGATGTTATTGAGCGCTGTATGAATGATCCGTCTTTCAAAGGGATTCATTGGCTCCAGCAAGCGGGAAGTCCGCGACTTCATGACCTGATCGGCAGTTCTTTCGGCCAGCAAAACCAGCTGTTCTTCGCGCCGCGCGCGGTAACCTTCGGTATCCAGGACAACCTTGTACTCATTACCGGCAAGCCGACCGGCCACAACATTTACCAATACCTGCAAGGCATCAAGATTCTTGCCCTTGCGGCCAATAATTATGCCAGCATATTCACCATCCAGGCGTACGCCGATTTTATGCTTATCCCGGTAATTCATGACCGGCTCCATCGGGCAACCCATCTTGGCAGTCAAGTTGCGCAAAAAATCCAGAATGGCATATTCAAAATCATCACTGGGATCGCCGGGATCATACTCTGGCTCATCATTATGATTTTTTGATACTGTCGACTGCCCACCGTTATCGCCATGCACGTGAACCAGTATCCGCACCTTTCTGGTTCGATTCAAAAATCCACCCTGCTGGCTTTCAAGAATCTCCACATCAAAGGCATCGCGATCCAGCTGCAAATCCTTGATGGCTGCATCTATTGCTTCCTTTTCAGTTTTTCCTTCGTATTCTTTTTGTATTGTACTCATTTATTCTTCTTCTCCTGATTTTTGACATGCTGCGGGTGTCCCTGTCGGTATTTGGTGGTACCCAACTGCTGCACGACTGAAAGAATGTTAGTAATAATCCAGTACAATAATAAGCCGGAAGGCATATTGTACAGGATAAAAAAGAACATCAGCGGCATAAAGGTTGTCAGCATCTTGGTCTGTGGATTAGCCTCGGCACCAGCTGGCTGATTGAATCGTCCAAAAAGTAACTGACTGCCAACAAACAGAATCGGCAACAAGCGGATATCCGTCCAACCAAGGAAAGGAATGGCAAATTTATCACCAAAATAGAGGATTGATTCTGGTGCCGACAAATCAGAAATCCAGCCGCTAATAAAGGTTGCGCCGCGCAAGTCAAAGTCGTTATTAAAAAGACCAAACATTGCCAACAACAATGGCATTTGCAACAGCAAGGGCAAACACCCGCCCAGAGGATTAACACCCTCTTTCTTATAGATAGCCATCATCTCGGCATTAAGTTTTTCGGGGTTATCCTTGTACTTGGTCCGCAACTCCGCAATCTTTGGCTGCAGGGCCTGACTTTTAGCGTTGGATTCAAAACTCTTTTTGGTTAAGGGCCACAATGCCAGCTTTACCAAAATTGTCATGATAATAATGGCTACACCGTAATTGGGAATAACAGAATAAATGGCATCCAGCAGGCGCTTTAGAATTTTTTCGAACCAGCCCAGGATACGGCTGTCCTGCAGCTCACCCAAATCAAGCCCGGAAACTCCAAAGGCATTATCTGCTGCGGAATCGTACCTTTTTAATTCTTCATTAATTTTTGGACCAACATAAAACATTACCGTATCAACATTCTTGGCGCTACGCACCGGCGGCCTGGTCAATGAAAAGGCATGATTCTCTGGCATGGCGGACTGAAAGCGGGTATCAAAACGAATACGATATTCAGCTGTGCCCGGAACAGCAACAGCAGCAAAATACTTGCCGTTTATCCCGGCCCACCTGGGGCGCTCATCCAACACAGCATATTCACCCTGATCAAGCTTTTCGGTTCGATGTTTTTCGTCATAATAGCCAAATCGACGGAAATCAGTTCTGTTATCCAAGGCTTCAAATTCTGGTCCTATTTGCGGCCCAAAGTGCAAGGTGTAGGAAGCATTATCCTTTTGCAAGGGAATTAATTCATTTACACTGTTTACCAGTTCGGTTTCCACCTTGAACATGTATTCATCGGCGGCAAAAACATAGCGGCGTATTACTCTAAATGGCTGCCCATCAACCGGCATAAAATCCCGATATAATTCAACTACATTTTCTTTTCCTGTATCTCGCTGAACAAAAAGATCACGAATAACGGCTTGATCTGCATTTCCAAATGAGAGATCGAATGCTGCCCGCCCATCCGGATTTGCCATAATCATTTCCAGTTGCTTATCGCCATCCTGATACTTCAACAATTTGATTGATACTACCCGTCCGCCGCGAGGATCAATCTGAACCTGCATTATTTCATTTTGATATGTGATCAAGGATTCGGACACATAATCAGACTGAAAAGGAACCGCTACAATATCACCACTTGCTGATGTGGGTGCCGCTGGTTCCATGAACTGCTGGGTTGATTCACCTTGAACTTGCCCATTTTGAGTGCTATCTACAGTTTGTGTGATTTCCTGGCTGACTGCTTCTGTCTTGTCAGCAGGAAAGAAAACTCCTTGCAAAACAAAACTGACAGTAATCAGAACTACCGAAAGTACCACTGCTATGAGGGTATTTTTCTCCATTGTTATACTCCTTTATCCATCAATTAAACAGCCAGCTTTTTGTAAACCATGCATAAATGCATTTTCACGATCAGCATAGCTGAAGGAACCTGGATACAGTACAACAGCAATATCACACCGTGGTGTGATCGTCTGCTTGTGGAGTCGGAAAATTTCGCGTATTTGCCTTCTTGCGCGGTTGCGTGACACTGCTGTGCCAAACTTCCGCACCGGAGAAACAAGTAATCTCGAGTAGTCTTGTTGATTGTGCGTAATTATCAGTTTGAGTCCGTTGCACTGTATCTTTTTCCCATGACGGAATATGCTATCGATATCCCGTCGAGACCGGATTATCTCTGCCTTAGTAAGGCTTTTTTTCATCCGCTACAGTCAGCTTCAAACGACCCTTAGCCCGTCGGCGTTTTAATACCAAACGGCCACCTTTGGTTTTCATGCGTGCCCGGAACCCGAACTTGCGATTTCTTTTTACCCTGCTGGGTTGATACGTTCTTTTCATGGAATAACTCCTTACAGAAAGTGCATATTCATCCTTGATTACCGGCGCGCTCTATATACC
>CAZDYA010000120.1:0-5257 GCA_964509515.1 uncultured Spirochaeta sp. | reverse complement strand
CCGACACCTCGACCGCCAGGCTCATGATCCGCGGCAAAAGGTCGTCCATCTCATGAACCTGGGCCAGCTGCTCAGAGAGCTTAAGCAAATACTTTAACTGCCGCTGGTAGCTAAACTCGCTTTGGGTGGCCGTAGTTGTATGTGTTTCAGTAATATCCAGTTCTTCTGACTCATCCCCGGTTTCACCATCAATAATTGCCGAACGCAAACGATTGGCGCTATGAATCTCGTTGGCCATCTGCAACGAATCAAAAACTTTAATCGCCTGCGAAAAGCACTCATCACCCTCGTTTTCTTTTTCCATCTGCAAGTAAACAAGGGCCTTAACCAGAACATTCTGGGCTCCCAGATAAGCATAGTCTTCGCCCATCTGGCCGGTTATTGCGATAGCCTGATCTATTTTGGACAGCGTCTCGTCAGGATCAGGCATGCCGTCAGCCAGGTCGCACAATGTGTATATGCGAAGCTCCCATTGGCGGCACAACTGCTCATTGGCTGCCGAGTAATGTTCGCGGGCCTGCTCAAGGTTCGACAAGGCGACTTCTTTATTGCCTCTTCTGGCATAGTATTCCGCCAGAAACAACAGAATAATAAAAATACCCAAATAAATTTCATGTTTGCTTGCCCGATTAAGAGCATCTGTCAAACAACGAATGGCTCGGGAAAGATTTCCCATGGCGCCATAAGCGATTCCGCGGAAGAAAACTGCGTATATTTCGATGAGCGGATTCTTCATATCACGCGCCCGCTGCTGGCAGGTTTCACACAAGAGGACGGCACTATCAGGCTCACCGACAAGGGCGGTAATAGAGGCTACGTAAAACAGCACATGCAGATTAAACAACTGATCCCCGGTGTCAAAGTAGGTTGATTCCAGTACCTCCTTGACCTGCAGGGCCTCCTGTGCCCTTCCGCTATACCCCAAACTCTGCCCCATCATCCCCAATGAATACACCTTTTCCAGCAGGTAGCTTTTTTCCAGCTGGCTGTCATCAGGAAAGAGTTCAAGCCCCTTGCGAATATTCTTGACCGCATCGGAGTAATTGCCGGTAACGCACTGGGTGCGGCCGATGGCACAATACGGTGTCATCAGCAGTTCGTTCAAACCAAGCTTTTCGGCGGCTGGTATCACCTGCCGATAAGCTTCCAGGGCCATGGCTGATTCACCCAAGAGGTAATAGTTTTTACCAAGGTAAAAATCTATCCTGGTGAGCATCTGGGCATCATCAATGGACTCAACCTGTTCACGCAGTTCAGAAAGCAATTCAATATTTCTGGCCATTTCAGCCAAATGCAGATTGATCTCGACTATCTCGATGCTTAGCTTGGCCCCAGTCATGATTGTTTTTGGCGTGACCTTGGCATACTCGGAGATTATTCGCAAAGCATTATAGTAAAAACTAACTGCCAGCTTGAACGAGTAGCTTTCCAGCGCCGTCTTTCCAGCCTGCACATTATAGGAATAAGCCTTGGTATAATCCCCGCCTTGCAGAAAATGGTAGGCCAGTTTGTATACCTTGTCCCCGCCCTCATATTCTGCTTCTATCTTCAGGGCCGCCAGATGGTGTATGCGGCGAACCTCATCTTCTTCCATCGCCTGAATCAATGTTTCAATAATTCTGTCATGGACAAAGGCATAGGAAACGTCGCCGGTTTCTGACAATGTCTCCTCTATCAAACGATTCTTCATGCCTTCATAAAGACAGTCCAGAACAGCTTCCTGAGTAACCGCGTTGTCCACCTGCTGATAGATCGCAAAAAGCAATGGAAAGGAAAAATCCTTTCCCAACACCGCCGCATGGCTTAACACCTTGAGCGTCAATTCCTCTATCCGCTGCAAGCGTTGAACAAACTTGTCGGTAATTGATGATGAAAACTGAAAACCGGAAAGCGCCCTAAGGTCGACAGCCCACCCATCCGTTTGCTGCCGTAATATATCCTCATCAACCACAGTTTTGATGTTTTCAATTACAAGTAAAGGGTTACCTTGCGAACTTTCATGCAGTCGATCGCTTAGCTCGGTCAAGCCAACAGAAATATCGCCGAAGATCTCAGACACCAGATCCTCCACCTCATCAATTGGCAATGGATTAAGATTGACTATATCAATATAGCCTTCCTGAGCCCCCGCCTTGATCGTATCCATAAGCTCTTCGACACGTCCGGTTTCTTCTTCCCGCATCGATAGCACCATATAGACACTGCTAAGTGGAATATATTCATTCAGGAAAGAAAACAGCTGTACGCTGCCATGATCCCAAAAATGAACATCATCCAGATTGACAACCAGCGGTCGTGAAGGATTGGCGACAGCAAACATGAAATCCTTCATCTTTTCAAAAAAGATATCGTTCTCCTGTCGATCAAAACTTAAGCCGGCATTCCACTCGCCAGTAATCACGGCTACCTCGGGTATCAGCTTGGCCAGGATTCGCCCCTCTTCGCCGGTTGTTTCCTTGATATTCTCGTATATCTCTGCTCGCTGGGCTTCTGGCATACGTGATACCAGTTCCAGAATGCGCTTGACCATTTCAATAAATGGAAAATACGGTTGGCTTTGCGCCCGTTCCGAACTGGTAGCCGATACCAGCAGGGCGTTTTTACCACCTGTGTACTTCTGCATCTCGGAGATCAAGCGCGACTTACCGACCCCTGACTTCCCGATAATAACCGAGACGGCTCCCTGACTTAAAATGGTATTATTGAGATGGCCAAGCATCCGCTTGATCTCACGCTTTCGGCCAATCAGCTGGGTACGGTAATTCAGATTTTTGATCCGGTCCTTCTTACCAAGCTCCAGGTAAAAAGTCTGTTTCTGTTCTTCGTTAAGATCCAGGTAAGTTTGAATGTCCTCTGCCAAACCATGCGCCGTTTGATACCTGTCGTCCGGATCCTTGCGCATCAGCTTCAGGATTATCTTGCTGACTATCGGCGAAAGCCCCTCAACCAGCTCACCTGGGTTTTCCGGCATCTTGGCTATATGCTGGTGAATCAACTCACCAACATCATGCGCGTCATATGGCAGTTGACCGGTGATAAACTGATAAAACAATATCCCCAGAGAATACAAATCAGAGCGGGTATCGATATTCCTTTTCAAAATACCGCTTTGCTCTGGCGACATATAGGCAAAACTGCCGGCTACTCCCTCAAGCTGCACGGAAAAAAGCTTCTGGATATTCATCAGATTGGCAATACCGAAGTCCAGCATTTTCGGCACCCGGTTATCTTCTACAACCATGATATTGCTTGGCTTGATATCCCGATGGATGATCCCCTGGGAATGGACATAATCAAGTGCGCGGGCCAGCTGCAATACCAGCGCAACCTTTTTATCATGTGTCAGATCATTTTTGCCAATCAGCTGCTTTAGATTAGCACCCCGCAAGTACTCTGTAACAATAAACAGCTTGCCTTCCAGCTCATAGAATTCCAGAAAGCGCAAAATGTTGGAATGATTAAGATGCTCAAGCAACTGTGCTTCTTTCTTGAAGCGGACAAAGGTCTCACTGGAAGGATCAACACTATCCTTCAGGGTCTTGATGGCAACAACCCTTTCAGATTTGACGTCGACAGCCTTGTAGACGACGCCCATCCCCCCTTCGCCGATCTTCTCCAATATCTGATACGGACCAACCGTACTGTTAATCATGCATCCCCCCAGCAGAATACTAATATAGATAGCTTAAGGTTTCAAACCATTTATATAACTGGGCAAATCATGGTTCGCGGTCTTACCTGGAGATGGCTGACAGATCAAGGTTTGGAAAAATATAATCCTCAAAAAGTTGAGCATCCCGCGATGAATATTTATGATTCAAGGCAATGTACGGATTTGGGCGCTCAAAACTTCCGTACCAGGGATCATCATAACGCGCTATGTAATATTCATTACCACCGTAATCCGGGGGAATCTCGAAATAATCGGCATCGCCCAAACGGGATGTGTTTTCGGGCGCCAATGGATGCCCGCCTTCCGCCCATTCATAAAGCGCCTGCGGAAAATCGTATCTGGCATAAAGGCAATAGTAATGGATATCGCCAGGGGTCAAATCAACCTCGCCATCAAACAGGGTGAAATTGTTTTGCAAATACTGATAACGCCGACCATCATCAAAAAGCGGCCCTCTGGAATTCCAGTCTGAATCTCGCAGCTTGCCCAGGCCGTAGTTGGCCCCCGATATCAAAATCATGCTGCCAACTGCATCCAGGCGACGGTCCTGCGGGTCAAAACTGCCATCGGCCTGCAAGCCCAAAATATAGCCACGAGCCATATGAGCACCCAATGATAAAGCAATAATATCCACCTTTTCGGAACCGGTGTATTCCCTAACGGCATCAATAAAACGACGGACATCTTCCATGTTTTTTCGGGCCGGCCCGCTTCTATCCCGCAAAGGGGGCTCACCAAGATAAGAAACCGCCCAGATATGGGCGTCTGTATAAATTTTCTGCTTTAAGCCATTGTAAAGCGAAAAACCGGTAGCCTCGGAGTTAAGCCAATAAGACGCACGGCCACCATTGCCATGTAAAAGAATCACCGGCCGCTTGCCGCTTATCTCTATTATCTGGCGATGAGCCTGTCTATTTTTTCCGGCAGCACCACCAAATCCCTGCAAGGGCTCACCTTGCCCACGCCCTCCAGTATTTGGCAACTCGGGGAAATCGGCGGGGAAGGCATAATAATCGGTCTCTACTGGTTGACAGGAAAAGAGCAGCAAGGCGGTCAGAAGAATAATGTTTTTCAAATCAACCTCGGCAATACATGTTCATAAAAGATATTTTCATCATGCGATGTATAAACATGATTATAGGCCAGCAACAAGTCCAGGTTGCCCTGCCGGTCACTATACCAGCCACCGGGGTGCGAATCAGGACCCGCCTCGTAAAAAGGCAAACCATGCAATCTTGACGTATTCTGGGGATTCGCCGGATGCCCCCCGCCGTATTTTATGTATGCGGTATGAGGGTAATCGTGACTGGCATAAATACAGCAAGCCGAAATGTCATTAGGGAAAACAAAGGACTTGCCGTCCAGACGGAAAAAGCTGTTGTTATTTTGCGGATAATGAGTGCCGTCATCATAAAGGGGGCTGCTTGAATCCCAGTCCTCAGCCATTGCTTTACCCAATCCGTAATTTGCTCCAGAGAACATAATCAAAGAGGCGAACCTGTCCAAACGACGCTGCCTGGGGTCAAAGCTACCATCCGGCATAAAACCCAGAGCATAGGCTCTGGCCATATGACAGCCCATGGA
>CAZDYA010000119.1:0-5294 GCA_964509515.1 uncultured Spirochaeta sp. | reverse complement strand
AACTGTTTATTTTAGACAAGAAGGTTTTGATCGCCTTGCAGACATTTTTATTCTGGCAGGATACTTCTGCTCCCTATGCACCCTTGCAATCTGCTCCGCCGAAGGTGATACTGCAATCCCTCGCAACACAGAAAGGGAATTAAAGAACCTTGCCACCCTAATCAGGACTTGGCAGGGCATGGCGGATCAATCAGAATACAGGGTAAGCCAAATGATTATGAAACCAGCCAAATAAGGTTTTTTTCAGGAATTTTGAACAAATTTGCAACTGTTTTATTTATTTCAGGCCCCTGTCATGCTACACTGAAAGTACTGCATAACCGATGATCTTGGAAGGAGCATATTAACTTGGCAACCCAAACAAAGCGCCCTCACATCAATGTCCCTATCAAGATGATATTCACCGATGCGGGTGTTTCATATTTTATCAGCCATAACAAGAAGATCAATAAATACAAGCTATCTGACAACAACGAGGAATACGGCATTCAGCTGGTTGATTTTTCTCCTTCGACCGTGCAGCGGATGATGCTGCTTGGTTATCTTTCCAAGATTGAAGTCGGCCTTAGTAACGTCGTCGAAAAGCGCAAGGATGTTATTGACTTCACCAAGCTGATCTCATACGCCATGCTCTACCGTCAGTTTGACACCAGCGTCTACGAAGAGCTGGTTACCTCTGAGCTGGTGCGCCAGTGGAACCGGCATAACATGCGCAATCCGATTGACTTCAAGACCCCAATCAAGCACGAATATCTGAACAAGGTGCTGGCCAAGAACCGTGACGTTGTGCAAGACGTGCGATCACAAATCCTTAGGCCCATCTACAACAATATCCGCACCAATCACGGCCTGTTGCCGGATGAAAAAAACATCCAGGCCTTTTTATGCGAGAAGTACCTGAACAACATGAACCCGCTCACATGGTTCATCCTTACCGCATACAAGGATTCCGATGCCTACATCGATATGATCAAGCGGATTCAGCATAAGCTGAATGAATATATGCGTCGGGCGCCAATACCAGAGTATCTTGGCCTGATGCTGATAGAGCTTTTGATTACCCTGAACTCCCAAATAGACCCGAACGTCAAAACCTACGATGACGATGATGATAACAACATCTATCTGCTGTGGAAGTTTAATCAAAAACGACCTATCCAGGGCGACAGGGCCAAAATGCAGCTCAATATCTCTAATCAGAGAACCGAGTTCGAGCTGATGAAGAACAGCATCAACGACCGCACCAATAAAAACGTTGGCGAAAAGAGCCTGAAAGATTTTTACAGTGAATCCGGCGATGCGGGCATGGGCAACCTGGGGCTGTATTACCTTTCATACCTGAGCGATGCCTGTAGAAAGGTAAACATTCAATTTGATTCTTTTGTAAACCGCATTCCAAGATTTGAACAAACAGTTGTAAACATAAGCATGCTGTTCTAATATATCCGCATGAACATTGTCTTTGCCAGCGATACATACTGGCCCCGGATTAACGGTGTAGCAGTATCAATAGAGGTTTTTCGCCGAGAACTCACAGCACTAGGTCATAAGGTACTAATATTCGTCCCCGACTATCCCGAAATCGAAGACAATAATAGCAATGAGGCCACATCCCATGAAGAAGGGGTCATCAGGCTACCTTCCAAGAGTCTTTTTTACAGCGCCGAAGACCGTCTAATAGATGTAAACAAATCCCGAAAAATCGTTAAGCGGATATTAAGTGAATTTAAACCGGACATCCTGCATGCCCAGTCTGAATTTTCGGCCCTGGAAATCTTTCTTGAATACCGTCGCAAACGGCTCATCCCCTTTTTTAAACCCTCGCTGCCGCTGGTAATGAGTAGCCACACCCATTGGGAGCAATATATTCATATATACATGCCGTACATCCCCTTGCCGGTAGCGCGTCGAATCGCCATCCTGATTTTGCATGTGCGCTTTGGCAAGTGTGACATGATAGTTTCGCCTTCATCGAACATGCGGCAGGTGTTAAAGAGCTACCATATTCGCAAGCCGGTTACCGTTATTCCCACCGGCATCAGTAGCGAAGATTTCAATCCGCAGGGCCGTCCGTCTGATGAGCCAAAGGATCCGCCGGTATTGATGTTTGTAGGACGACATTCTCACGAGAAGAATCCCGGCTTCCTATTAAAGATACTGGATGATGTAAAAAAACAGTTTCCCAATGTTATCCTTCGCATGGTCGGCGACGGTCCAGGACGACGCGATCTGGAATGGCGAGCAAAGAAAATGGGGCTGACGGATAATATTGAGTTCATGGGCTACCAGCCACGAACCGCGCTGCCCGATCTTTACCGCAGTGCCGATGTTTTCACCTTCCCCTCAAAGTCCGAAACCCAGGGGCTGGTAACCATCGAGGCCATGCTGTGCGGAACCCCGGTTGTAGCCATTGGCGAAATGGGCACAAGAGAGGTAATGAACGGTGATAACGGCGGCTTTATGGTGCCGGACAACCGCGAGATATTCAGTGCCCGCGTTATTGAGTTGCTAAAGGATAAGGAACTTTGGAAGCAAAAATCACGCGAAGCCGTAGTATTCGGGCAAAGATGGTCTTCGCCGGTACTGGCCAAAGAGCTCGCTGGCGTGTACCAACGCCTTCTGAAGCGCTAACGGCCATTACTGACACCTGACCTATGGTATTTACAATCAGGGCTCTGACACGTATTGTAAGGGTCATGAAATTCTGTAGTTCTTGCAATCGTCTTTTTATGGTTCTGATAGTAGCCCTGCTGGCCTCTGGAATCCATGCTCAAAATAATAATGAAATGATTCGTTACCGTAGCACCCCAGGCAAGGGGATTGAGGTGTCACTCGATAGCGGAAAGAGTTATATCAAGCGCAACGCCGGCCTACCCATCCGCATCGTTTACCCTTTTTCCGGTGAGGAATATCATGCACTTGGTACCATAGGCTATGATACTTCCCAGCCGCAACGGGCCATCATCGCCATGGACAACCGGCTATTCATAACCCAGAATGCCGGGCAACACTGGAACGAGATTTCCATCCCGGAGGACTTCAATCAAAGCGCCATGATTACGGCGGCCGCCATCTCCAGCCATAACCCCAATCAGATAATGATAGGCACCAGCTTTACGGGATTTTATGAGAGTACGAATGGCGGGGAATCATGGGTGAAAGTAAGCGACCTGGAGCTATTTGATTTCCTACGCCGCGGTGCTGGTTTTTCCGAGGAAATCAGCGGGCTGGCATACCACCCGCAGCAAGCAGATGTTTTTTATTTTGAACTGGGTTTTGGCGGCGGTGTCTTTCGCGCTGAAAAACAAAACGGCCAGGTGGCATTAATTGAAAACGCCAGCGCCGATGACCCTGCCCTGTATACCAACAGAGCGGTATTACCTGGCGACATATACAGGGCAAACCCCATGATCCTTAGCGGGTTGCAAAGGCGACCAGCCAGACCATCGAGCGTCCGCACCGCTCGCCAGGAGAGGGCCAGCAATAAAACCGGCATCTTTTTGAATCCCAACCAGGCGCAACCCGAACGTTTGGCCGCCCACATTGAATTTATGAAAGCGCATGGCCTTAATTCAGTTGTAATTGATTTTAAGGACGATGTCGGTTGGTTGACCTATAACAGCCAACTGGAAATTGCCAAAGAGGTTAATTCCATCTTTCCCCGCTTTGATGCCCAAAGGGTAATCTCTACCCTGCATGAAAACGGTATATACGTTATCGCCCGCCTGGTTGTTTTCAAGGACAGCCGCCTCTTCGCCTGGGATAACAACCGCCTGGCCCTGTGGCACGGCAGCGAAGATCGCCCGTGGGGGGAAATCCGCACCAAGACCCTGGATAACGGTGAAGAAGTTGAATATATCCACGAGCATTGGGTTGATGGCTACAGCGAAGAGGTATGGCAGTACAATATCGCCATTGCCAAGGAATTACAGGACCTTGGTGTCGACGAAATTCAATTTGACTATATTCGCTTTCCTTCTGATGGTCCCGTTGGCCACGTAGTTCACCGCTTTGCCAGACCCGGAATGCGCAGGGTGGATGCCCTGGCCTCTTTTCTTAGACTTGCCCGACAAGAACTAACCGTACCCATAAGCACCGATGTCTTTGGCTTCAACGCCTGGTTCCGCACCGGCTACCTTGGCCAGGATATTGAAACCCTGAGTGAATATATCGACGTTGTCTGTCCCATGTCTTACCCAAGCCATTTCCACCGCAACTTCTACCGGGAAATGACATATTTTGACCGGGCAGAATTTATTTACCGTGAAGGAACCCGCCGAGCAGATGAAATGGTGGGTGAGAGCGTACATATCAGGCCATATGTACAAGCATTTTTGATTGGTGGGGAACTGGCATACGAAGAACCTGAATACACAGAATACCTGACACGCCAGCTGGATGGCACCAAGGCCAGCCCGGCATCCGGTTTTACATTGTGGAACATGAGCGGTCGCTATTACATGGTTACGAAATCTTTACAGCCATTTACCAGCACCAGTGAACACGCCGGTTCTGGTGAGTAAGATCTAGAACAGGGCGCTGATACGATCGCGCAACTTGGCGGCTTCCTCGTAGTTTTCTTGTTCGACGGCCTTCTCCAATTCATGCTGCAGATGTTCAAGCTCGGACTCCGGATCAAAATGATCAGCAAAGGCTTTGGAAGGGCCATACTCTGGGGGAACTTCTTCGATAATATCCTGCATGTGAGGGTTTTCTTCTACGATAAGCGCCGTTGACACACCCGCCTCATGAACTATGGCCTCATCAATAAACACCGGACAAGAGGCACGCACCGCCAAGGAAATGGCGTCTGATGGGCGGCAGTCAATGGTATGGGTCTGTTTGCCAGCCTGGATAATCAAATTGGAATAAAAGGTGCCATCGTTCAGATCTACAATCTCGATTCTCTGAAGTGCAGCCGGCAATTGTTTTAGCAAAACCCCGAAAAGATCGTGGGTCAGCGGACGGGGCATCGGGACGTTACCTAACCCAATCAAAATAGACTGCGCCTCTAACTGACCAATGAAGATCGGTACAACCAGATCGGAATTCAAAGGCCTTATTAATACAGCGTTACCCTTATCCGTTCGGGCAACAGTCCAAATTTCAGCTTCAAGTAACATGTGTTTTTTCATATCATCACCTGCTCTACCATAAAGATACAACCGCTTTGGCATATTTTCAAGGTAGATATCTTTTTGATTCCTGCTTTATGCTTTCAGGGCCTTTACGGCATTACTAAACAGCTCCAGGGCTGTTGGAAACGTTTCCACTTCGGCACCGGCCCGCAATAG
>CAZDYA010000118.1:0-5320 GCA_964509515.1 uncultured Spirochaeta sp. | reverse complement strand
AATGCCTGCACCGCGATGTCCGTCGTGAGTACTGGGGCTATTCACCGAACGAAGAGCTGGATGTCGCCGCCCTGCTAGCCGAGGACTATCAGGGAATAAGACCAGCCCCAGGGTATCCGCCCTGTCCAAATCACGAGGACAAGGCCTGGCTCTGGGAATTGTTGCAGGCTGATACTCATGCTGGCATCAGCTTGACCGAAAGCTGGATGATGAAACCGGCGGCATCGGTCTCTGGTTTGTATCTTTCCCACCCCCAGGCTTGTTATTTTGATGTTGGCAAGATAAACCGCGACCAGGTTGGTGACTGGGCCAACAGAAAGGGCCTTGAACTTTCAATTGCCCAGCAGTGGCTGGCCCCCAAGTTGGGATACTTGGAATGATTTGATTGTATATATGATTACACTGGATTATTAGGGGATTTTGTCGATATATTAGGATTGATGATGGAGGTTTTTCATGAATATATGGAAGATGGGTTTAATTTTATTGATTGCGCTGGGTTTGGTGCTGGCAGGATGCGCCTCTACTCCGGAAGAAGAACCGGAACAGACAACGGATACCCAGGAAACAGTTCAGACTGACGTCGAGCGGGCTGTGGCTCTTGAGCTGCAGGGTCGTATTTCGGATGTAGGTGCTGCCGATGCCAATGCCGAAGCCATGGCACAGGGCGATGAAGCCTTTGCCCAAGGTGAAGCAGTGCTGGAAAGTGATCCCGCTCAGGCCAAGAATCAATACTTGATGGCCATTGAAAACTATCGCAGTGTGCTGCGGACAGCCTATGCCGAGCGAATCGTAGTTGTTAAGCAGGATATCGAGATGGAAAAGCAGGAGGCTGAATCCGTAAAGGCAGATAGAGCCGCCTCCGAGCAGTGGCTTGAAGGTATTGCTGCCTACGAGAAGGGCAAGCAGCTGGAAGAAGCCGGTGATTACGATTTGGCCTTTGCTCAATATGAGCAGGCCAGGCAAAAATTGAATGAGGCAAAAACCCTGGCGCAGGAATTGCGGCAGCAGGCTGTCAAGGCGCGCGAAGAAAGCCTGCAGCAGGTAGAGGCTTCCGAGGCCAGAATCAAGCAGCGTCAGCAGGAAGTTCAGTTGGCCGTTCAAGATGATGAGCAAATGGCCAATGCTGAGCGCGAGCTGGCCGATGAAATACAGGAGGCCGAATAATGCGTGTGCGTGGAATATTGTTCTTGATGGTGCTGCTGTGCATGACGGGTGTTGTTTCTTTGACCGCTCAGAGCCTGCTGGATAATCCGGAGATGCAAAAGTCCCGGGAATACCAGGCGATGGCTGACCAAGCCTTCGAAGAAGGTGAATACGAGAAGGCTGTTGAGTATTCCCAGCTATCTGCTGAATACGCTGAAAGGGGCGAGGCAACCGCTGAAAAGCTGGCGCTTGGATATCGCGCCAATAGTATGCGGAACAGGGCTTCAAGCCGCATTTATTATGCCGAGCAAATCGGGGTTCAGAATCGTGATGCAGAGGCCATGGAATCCGCTCGTGCTGCTTTTGTAGAGGCCGAAACCTTGCTTGCCGAAAACGAATACGAGCTGAGTATTGCCAAATCAGAAGAAGTGCTGAGCACCCTGGCTGAGTTCCAGCCGCGGACCTTTGTCGCCCCGCGACCTGAACCGCAGGAACCTGCTGGTGATGTGCTGCCCCAATTCTATATTGTCCGGCTTATTCCGGAAAGACGCGATTGTTTCTGGCGCATTGCTGAATACGATTTCGTTTATGGCGATCCCTGGCTTTGGCCCCGATTGTACGAGAAAAACAAGCAGATGCTGCATGACCCCGAGAATCCTGATTTGATTCACCCGGGCATGAAGTTTGAAATTCCTGCCCGCACTGGCGAGCAGCGAAGTGGTATCTGGAATCCTCAAGACGCCCGCTAATGAAGACAGCGGCGGCTGGTTTCCTTTCAGTGGCGGTAAACACATTGTTGTTTGCCGCCAAGTTATTTGCCGGTATCAGTACCGGATCGATTGCGATCATTGCTGATGCCTGGCATACCCTCTCTGATAGTTTGTCATCTGTGGTTGTTATTGTTGGAGCACTGGTAGCCAAAAAGCCGCAAGATGATGAGCACCCCTTCGGACACGAACGCGCTGAATGGATAGCGGCCATAATCATCGCCGTATTGCTGGCTGTCATCGGGGTAAATTTCGCCATTGAGGCTGTGAGTCGACTTAGCAGCCCGACAGGTCACGTTGTATATGGCCGGCTTGCCATAGCCGTTTTAATTGCATCTGTTGTAGCCAAGGAATTACTGGCCCAGGTATGTTTCTACTCAGCTCGAAAGAATGGTTCCCAGGCCTTAAAGGCCGATGCCTGGCATCATCGCAGTGATGCCTTGAGTTCCCTGCTGATTCTCGCCGGTGTTCTGTTTGGCCAGCGATTTATCTGGATGGATGCTGTTTTGGGGCTGGCGGTCTCGGTGATGATTCTGTTGACAGCCTTTTCCATCATGCGACAAGTTGGCAGCATGGTGCTGGGAGAATCGCCTGGCAGCCAGTTTGTCAAGGATCTGCAGCGAATAGCCAATCAGGTTGTTGGCAAAGATGTCGATCTTCATCATGTTCACAAGCATTCATATGGTGATCATTGCGAGGTGACCATGCATATTAGACTGGATAACGGCATGAGTGTCGCCGAAGCTCATGAGCTGGTCGACCTTATTGAAGAGCAAATGCGCCAACAGCTTGGCATAGAACCTACCATTCATGTGGAGCCATGGCGATGACAGCCGTCACTGCCCAGCCGACAGCCATCCTGGCCTTTCTGGCGGGCCTGGCCTCATTTTTAAGCCCTTGCGTTTTGCCCCTTGTTCCTGGTTTTTTGGCCTTTTTGGGCGG
The DNA here is from genome assembly GCA_964509515.1 of uncultured Spirochaeta sp. Taxonomy (GTDB): domain Bacteria; phylum Spirochaetota; class Spirochaetia; order DSM-27196; family DSM-8902; genus Spirochaeta_B. The sequence continues at coordinate 2,465 of CAZDYA010000118.1, read as the reverse complement.
AACTGCGCCAAAGATTGTTTTTGCTGAGGCAAGAAGCGAACAGGGTGCCGGGGCTGCCAACGGAAACAGCTCAGGGCCTTCGACTTTCAGGTTGCTGGTTTACACCATCAGCTTTGTCCTTGGATTTACCGCAGTATTCACCGTTTTGGGGACGGCAGTGGCGCTTGGCGGAAGCCTGTTTGCCGGCTGGACGCCAGTTTTTGAATTGCTTGCCGGGGCGGTGGTAATACTACTTGGTCTGAATATGGTGTTCGGTTTTATTCCTGCCCTGTTTCGCGAGGTGCGGGTGCATACCAGGCGTTCGCCGGTCGGTCCCTTGGGCGCCTTCCTGATTGGGCTGGCCTTTGGTGCCGGCTGGACACCCTGCATCGGTCCTATGCTGGCAGCCATCCTGTTGATGGTTGGAGTGGAGGGCTCTGGAATTACAGGAACGATTTATTTGCTGCTGTACTCACTCGGGTTGGGGCTGCCCTTTGTGCTGGCCTCATTGGGTGCGGCCCGTTTTGGTGCCTTACAGCGCTGGTTGCGCCGCTACAGTGGGCGGGTTCAGCTTGTTTCCGGGATTGTTTTAACCCTTTTGGGGCTGATGATAGCTAGCGGAAGCTTTCAGCGAATAACTGCGTGGGTACTATCGTTTTCTTCTGCCATCGAACAGCTGGCGCTAAGTCAGCCAGAGTTGGTGTCCCTGATTGCTGTGCTATTATTCCTGTTTGGGGGTTTCGCCCCCTTGCTGGTCTGGGTTTTAGGCCAGTGCCGTCAACGCAGGGGGGGCGCCAAAGCGGATGGCGGGGTATCTGGCCGCTTGCCGATTGTGGTGGTCGTCATTGCGCTGGCCGGTGTGCTATTGGCGGCGCTCGAATTGGCCGGCGTGCTGCGCATCGCGCATGTTATGGTGCTGTGGTTCGGTTATCAGGGGATATAGTGGCGCAAGGCCCTGCGCAGCATGCCGGCTGTGACGGCACCAGTTCGGCGGTAGACAAGGTTGCCATCGCTGTCGATGATTACGGTGACGGGGATGTTGCGTATGCTGTAGGCGGATTGCACCGAGCCGCTTGTTTCAAGCAAGATGGGGAAGGACGGATTTTCCTGTTCTGCAAATCGTCTGACAGCCCCCGAACTGCTTTCACTCAGGGTCAGATTAATACCTAAAACCTGAACTTCTTCCTTGTACTGCAGCTGCAGTTCGTGAATTTCAGGCAGGGCCGCCTTGCACGATGGGCACCAGGTTGTCCAGAAAAACAAAACCACAGGTTTTCCGCGAAAATCTTCCAGTTTGACTTGCTCTCCCTTGGTGTTGGCAAGCGAAAAGGTTGGGGCAGCGGCTTCCATGGTGCTGTTTCGCTGGGACTCGGTTATGCTGCTAGCCGACTCGCTCAACTTTTGCAACCTGAAACCGCTGATGGCGAAGATTAGCCCTGCGGCCAGCATTAGCCCGATAGTACGGTAGAGCAGGCCGGCCCCTGGTGCCAGGCGGGGTGCACGTCGACGCAATTGCCAGATTAGCAGGCCAACGCTTGCAATGGCGGCGATAATGCTGCCGGGCAGACCCCCGGGCAAAAACAGTAGCGAGGATGGGTTGGCAACCACGTTGCTAAAAGAAAAGAATAGGGGACTGATTTTCCAAACAATGATAAAGGTCAGCGCGCAGTTGATCATGATGTCTACTGCGGTTTTTCTAAGGGCTTGCCCTTCTTCTTTGGGTAAAGATTGATTTCTGGACTGGAAATGAATGTAAATCAGGCCGGAGACTAGTGAAACCAAAAATGCTGCGGCTGTCATAATGTAGCTGAAAGGCAGGGCAGAAATTGAAGGCATGATTATCTCCTGGTAAAGGTTTGTATGTATTGGGATAGCTTGATTGGGGTAATCGGCTTGGCAAGAAAGGCGTTCATACCGGCATCCAGGCAGCTCTGCTGTTCTTCGTTGGTATTAAAGGCCGAAACCGCCAGTATCGGAATGGAGTGATTTAAGACACCAGAGTTGGCGTTCCTGATGATTTTGGTTGCTGTAAGCCCATCCATCTCCGGCATTTGAATATCCATCAGTACCAGCTGGAATTCTTCGCTGCACAGGGCATTGATAGCCTGTTGGCCATTTTCAACCACAACGGCTTCGTGACCCTGTGATCGGACGATGGCGGCGGCAACCCGCTGGTTGATGCGGTTGTCTTCCGCGATAAGAACCCGCAGCTTGCCGGTGTGAGGCTCAGCCATTGTTGTTTCGGGCGAAGTGATCTCGGGAATGTTTTGGTCAGGGTCTTCCTGGCTTTGCGGAATAACCGCTTTCAAGGGCAAGGTGATAAAAACCCGGGTGCCCTGTCCTGGCTGGCTTTGAATATCAATGCTGCCACCGATATCCTTTACTTGTCGCTGGGCGATGGTCAGCCCCAGCCCGACACCTTCAAAGGTACGGTTCAGACCGCTGTCAACCTGAAAAAAAGGTTCGAAAATTTTTGTCAGATTGCG
>CAZDYA010000117.1:0-5324 GCA_964509515.1 uncultured Spirochaeta sp. | reverse complement strand
GGATAGCATCGAAAGCCGCGAGGATATGCAGACGCATATGCTGAAATATCAGGATGCTGACATTATCTTTGTAGATACAATAGGGAAAAGTCCAAGGGATCATGAGAAACTGGCCAAGATGCGTGGTCTGCTGGATGGCTGCGGAACCCAATCCTCTGTTCACCTGGGAATCAGTGCCACCATCAAAACATCTGACATGCAAGAGGTCTTGCGGATGTTTGAGCCATTCGGTTATAAGTCCGTTGTTGTAACCAAGCTGGACGAGACTAGCCGGATAGGCAATATTATCAGCGTGCTAAGTGAATCCAGAAAGCAGTTGAGTTTTGTGACCAACGGCCAGAAGGTTCCGCAGGATATCGAGCGCGCTACTGTGCCCTTTTTACTAAAACATATACATGGATTTAAATGCGACCGTGGAAAGGTATATGCATTGTTCTCTAATGAAGGGGACGACGCTGGCACCAATCCGATGGGTTTGCTGGAAAACGAAAGCTATAATGAGGGAGAAATCAATGGCTGATCAAGCAGAGACCTTGCGTGAATTAATGAAATCAACCAGCGACTCAAAAACGCGGATTATTACAATCGCCAGCGGTAAGGGTGGCGTTGGAAAAACCAATCTGAGTACCAATCTGGCGATGGCCTATGGCCGTATCGGCAAGAAGGTTATCCTGATGGATGCCGACCTTGGTCTGGCAAACGTTAATGTCGTGCTTGGCATTATTCCCAAGTACAACCTGTACCATCTGATTCGCAAGCAGAAGACCATGCGCGAGATTATTATGGATACCAATTATGGTATTCAGATAGTTGCCGGGGCATCGGGTTTCGCCAAGATTGCCAATCTTACTGATGAGGAACGCGAGATCTTTATCAGCGAATTGGCAACCCTTTCAGGAGCTGATGTCATTATTATAGATACCAGTGCCGGGGTTTCCAGCAACGTGCTTGATTTTATTCAGGCAGCCGATGAAGCCATTATCATCACTACTCCGGAGCCAACGGCGATTACCGATGCTTATGGGCTGATCAAGATTATTGCGACAGAAATAGAAGACCTGGGGCTTGGCTTGAAGTTGGTCGTTAATCGTGTAAAAAGCGTGACCGAAGGCAAGAAGGTTGCCGAGCGGGTAATCAACATAGCCGGGCAGTTTTTGAACCTTAAGGTTGATTATCTGGGCTATGTATACGAGGACCCAATCGTTCAGCAGGCAGTACTGAAGCAGAAGCCTTTTATGGCCCTGGACTCCAAAAGCAAGGCAGCACTTTCGGTTCAGCAGCTGGTTAGCCGGTTGGAGAACGTTGAGTATCGCGAGGGGAAGGGTTTGGGCTCATTTATCAAGAAGCTGTTTAAGGGGGGCGAGGCTGAGTAAGGCGCTCTTTGCTTGACGGCGTCGAGTATTTAACCTAATCTAGGAGGGGGCGGTTAGCCGGGAGAGTGTATGGGTTTTCATTTGCGCGTTGCTGCTGTTTTTGCTGCTATCGCGCTGGTGCTGGCGCTTATTGCAGGTGTTTTTGGTGGTGTGCCGTTCGTAGATGTTTTGGTACGCAGCCTTGTCGGCGCGGTGTTGTTTGGCGGGTTCGGATTCGGGGTCGGGTATCTGGTACAGAACTTTTTACCTGAGCTTCTGGAACCCATTGAGGATGATGAAGCCATTGATGATTCAGTGGATGTATCAGTTGGCAGCGATGATGAAGACGCTGACATCCGGCGTTCGGTTGTCAGGCAGTCGGCCGAGGATGGTGCATCGGATGGGGCGGACTACGAACGTGAAAGTTCGGAAGATTACGACGGGGATGCAGAGTTAGAGGGGGAAGCACAGACCCCAAGCTTTCGCCCGGGTATGGAGGCTGATCTGGTGGAAGAAATCCATGAGCAGCCTGGGGTTGATGACAATGTTTCCCGGCCGGAGAAATCAGTGCCTGCAGTTGCAGATGATGTTTCTCCAGCCGACCTGGTTGATGAATTGCCGGGGATGGAAGGGATGGCTGATGCATTTATTTCTGCTGAGCCATCTGTCAGTGATGAGGAATATAGTGAAAGTTCCGGTCCGTCACCAGCGGATACGGAAAACGCACGGGAGATTGCCAGGGCAATTCAAACCGTGTTAAAACGGGATAAGCAAGGATAAGGCAGTATGGCTGAACAGCAGTTGGCTGGTAGAACCGAAGAAGACCTTTGGCAAGAATACCGGCAGAATAAAAACCCTGCGATTCGTGATCATCTGATTCGTCAGTATTCTCCACTGGTGAAATATGTGGCCGGGAAGGTAGCTGTTGGCATGCCTCAGAATGTCGAATTCGACGATCTGGTAGGCTACGGCGTATTTGGCTTATTCGATGCTATTGAAAAATTCGATCCAGATAAGCATGTAAAATTCAAGACCTATGCAGTAACCAGAATCAGGGGTGCCATTTTTGATGAATTGAGGTCTATTGACTGGGTGCCTCGTTCAGTTCGGCAAAAATCCCGTGAGGTAGAGCAGGTCGTCAGGGATCTTGAGGCCTCGCTTGGCCGCAGCGCCAGTGACCAGGAAATTGCCAAGGCCATGGGAGTAAGCCCCAAGGAATTCGAAAAGACCATGATGAAAATCAGCGGTACCTCGATTCTTTCCTTGAATGATGTCTGGTATTCCGGTGATGATTCCGACAAACTGTCGCTGGCTGACAGTATTGAGTCCTCGCCGTCCCTGAATCCGGATGTTATTGTAGAAAAAGACGAAATTCGTCGGGTTATTGTTCAGGCGATACAGGAATTACCCGAAAAAGAGAAAAAGGTTCTGGTGTTGTATTATTATGAGGATCTGACCTTGAAGGAAATCGGCGCTATTTTGCAGGTTACCGAATCAAGAATATCCCAATTGCATACCAGGGCGATCATGCGGCTCAGGGCCAAGTTGACGAATATCAAAAAAGGAATCCTGTAGGCCGCCCTGCCGTGGAGGGCCAATGATCACCTACGACAAGATCCAGAGTTTTATGCGCGCCATGCGCGATGAAGATCGGGAAAGACGTTCCATAAATGTTACCGGCGCCAATCTGCAGGATGCCATCGAGAAGGCATGCATCGAGCTGCAGGTATCAATGAATGAACTGGAATACGAGGTTCTGGAGAAGGGATCAAACGGTGTTCTGGGTGTGGGGCGTAAACCGTGCATGATTCTGGCATACGCGACCCAGAAAAATATCGCCAGCGTTGGTTTTGATAGCGAGTTTGGCCTCGATTTGGGATTCGAAGAAGAAACCTCCAACGATCATGATGGCGAAGCGCTGGTCAAGTTGACCCCCGACGGTATCATGCTCAAGGTCAAACCGCCTGTTGGCGATGGCATACCGGTTACCGAGCATTCTGCCATGGCAGCCATTTCACAGCGGACTAGCGCCAAGGTGAATACTGCCATTGTAACCAAGCTGGTGAAGGCCTCGGAAGGGGTTTTTGTCAAGATTGCTGACTACGACTATAACCCTGCCAATGATGCGGCCATGACGATTGAAATCGTAGAGGCCGAAATGAAGGCCGTCTTGACCCTGCATCCTCCGGGACCGGGGGGAGCCGATCCGACCGAAAAGATGCTACGGCAGTTTCTGGAATCCAATGATGTTGTATTCGGGATCAACGACAAGTTACTGCTCAGGCTGGATGAGGCCCCGGTTTATCGCGAACCGCTGACGGTAGCCGAGGGGGCCTTGCCCAAGAATGGCCGGGATGGCCGGGTCAATTATACCTTTCAGACTGATCCATCGAGAGTCCAGCTTAAAGAAGATGAACGCGGACGGGTTGACTTTAAGGAACTTAATCTGGTGCAGAATGTTGTTGAAGGTCAGGCCCTTGCCAAAAAGATTCCGCCGGAACCAGGTATTGACGGGACGACAGTTACCGGCAAGATGCTGCCTGCCACCAACGGTAAGGACTGCCGCATAGAGGTTGGCCGCAATGTCAAGCTCACCGATGACGGTAATGCTGCCATTGCCCTGATAAACGGCCAGGTTCTATTTCACAATAACAAGCTAATCGTCGATCCGGTATACACCGTCGAGGGAGATGTTAACCTCAAAACCGGAAATGTTACCTTCCTTGGTACGGTGCTGGTAAAGGGCAGCGTCGAGGACGGATTTGCGGTTAAGGCCTCTGGAAATATCGAAATCCATGGCAGTGTCGGCAAGGCCGATATCGACGCCGAAGGTGATGTTATTGTTCACCAGGGGATTACCGCCCGTAATGAAGGAAGCGTACGATGCGGAAAGAGCGTGTTTGCCAAGTTTATTGAAAACGCCAACGTTCAGGCTGGTGAGTTTGTCGTTGTCAGTGATGGTATCATAAACTCGCAGGTAAACTGTGACCGACGAATTCTTTGTAAGGGTAAGCGTGCGACCATCGTTGGCGGTCATTTGCGGGCGAGTGAAGAAATCGCTGCCAAGACCCTGGGTTCAGTTGCCGGTGCCGAGACAATCCTGGAAGTAGGCTATGATCCACGCAAGCGCGAAGAGTTGGATAATCTGCTGGCGCAGGAGCATGAGCTTAAAAAGCATCTGGAAGAAATCAGCCTTAATGTCTCAAGCTTCGAGAACACCGTTAAATCCGGCAAGAAATTGCCTCAGGAAAAACAGAAACAGTATTACGAGCAGCGCAAGCTCAAGGCCGATGTAACCACCGAGCTTGAAGGTGTAAAAGACCAGATTTCCGAGATCAATAATTATCTTGCGCAGCTTAAGAGCCAGGGCAGGGTCAGTGCATCCGGTACAGTTTTCCAGGGAGTTAAAATCTACATCAAGGATGCCGTACAGGAAGTTCGCAGTGAGTACCATGCGGTTACCTTTGTGAACGAAGAAAATATGGTCAAGATTACCAAGTACAAGGAACCGGAAGATGTTCCTCTTGGAGGTTAGGCATGCCTATCCAGCCGCTTGATTTGCAGACATTGTTTGCCCGCATGAATCAGATTAGCCGCGAGCAGGCCCAGTTGCGTAATGCCGAGGTGCATAACCAGGCAACGGCCGGCAAGGAAATTGAGCAGAAGACCATGCTTAAGCGGCAGGCCGTCCAGCAAAGCGAAGAGATTCAGGATGGCCCTGAAAAGGTGCACGATGACGACGAGGCAAAACAGGAGTACCGTCATTCCAAACAGCATTCCAGTCAGGAAGAGACTGACGAATCTGAAAAAGACAGTCAATTGCACGATCCTGCCTTGGGCATGAATATTGATGTAAGTGGTTAGGCAGCAACGGGGAACTCATGGCGATAGCATTAAGTGTGTTGATTTCAACAATTATTACCGCAGGGATAGCCATTTTGCTGCTAAGGCGAATAGACCGGCGTACCCGTC
>CAZDYA010000116.1:0-5346 GCA_964509515.1 uncultured Spirochaeta sp. | reverse complement strand
CGACTTCCCGGCACAGGGTGTCTTTGTGACGACCAGTGCCTTTGCCCGCAATAGTATTGTCGAAGTAAGGGAGTTGGGTTCTCAAAGGACAACCCGTGCCATAGTTTTGGACAAATCAACAACCCCCGGTATGTTCATGGTTCTTTCGCCAAACGCAGCCAGGGAATTGTCTGTGCGAGCAGGGCAGATTGTGCGAGTGCGTGCCTTGCCGGTTGTTATGCCGGGCATGACAGATTCAAGTCCTTTGGCAGATATGCCTTTTCACCCTGATCCTGACATTAATCCATCTGCGGAGTTTGAAGATCCAAATATGCAGTATTATGATGTCGCCAGCGAGGAGCCTGCCCGACAGACGCCAGTCGCTCCGGTGGCAACGCCTGCTCCAGTAGCGTCAGTTGCTGGCCAGGAACCGACAACACGTCCATTGGTTCCGCCGCCTGCGGTAGAAGAAACTCCAGTGCAGCCGGACCCTCAGGAAACAGCCCCCGAAGTTGCTGCGCCTGGCCGTGCGGCCGTTACTGAACCGGTCACCCCGGCGCTCGTTTCGGAAACTACGCCTGTGCCCGAAGAGCCTTCACGCAGAATTTCACCTGAGCAATCCACTCCGGTTGCCGCTAACGGCCATACACCGCAGTTGCCGGCCAGCCCTCAGCAAAGCCTGATTAGCGAGGCTCCCGAGACTTCTCTGATGCCGCCGGTTAATACAGACGAAGAAAAAAGACTTGGGCTGGAAGGTGCCCCGCTGCCACGTGTTACCGCCCTGGACGGCGCCGATGAAAGCGCGGCTTTGGAATCCGGGGAAGCAGGTGCCAATGCCGGTGAAAACAACCCATTTATATTGTCTCCCGACCCGTATAATCGCTTCAATTCCATCATGAATGGAATGATAGCCCAGCGGCCATCAGATAGTTATCGCAGGGCGCCTTTGCGGGATGAGGGGCAGATAGCCACCCGCTACGCGCCGCCTGTTGACGGGACGGGCTATGCGCCTGAGCAACTGCATGTTGTTTCACCGAGCGCCGTCGAAAGGGCTGATGCCGGCTTGGCACGTGTCAAGGCTGCAAGCAACCCGCTGGAAGAATCGGATCTGCCAATTGCCATGCCAAAAGATCAGGGCGAAAGATATCCGGCCGCAATTATCCATGCCCCAACGGCACCAGTGCAAGAAGAACCATCGGTCACTCCAGCATTGGTTCAGCTTCCAAGGGATGCTGATGCCATGGAAACCCGATTGGTTGTACGGCCGCCATTGGCAGAGGATGCAACCCTTGTGCTTGAGCCAGCCGAACCCCAGCCGCCGGTATATGAACCCGACAGCGGTCGCAGTTTTGCCTATACCCCCGAGGATGAAGGAGACTTGAACGTTGCTACGCCTTCACCGCAGCCAGAGGCCGAGCCCGCCGAGGAGCCAAAGGTAGCCCAGACCCCGGTCGAAGAACCGGTAAGCCGGCCTGTCCCCACGGTCAGCTCCAGCGGACGCAGTCCTTTGCCGCTGGTTGATGCCTTGCAGCAGAATCGTTACTACGTTCAGATTGGGGCCTTTGGAACAGCTGCCGGCGCCAAGGCCGCCCTTGATACCGTTGGCGCACGCTACCCGCAGGCCGTTACCCTGGCCGGCAACGGCGGCGGCTCCCTTTACCGGGTTTTTATCGGACCTTTAACCGATGATGAAAAGGGTATGGCCTTGCTCTGGTTCCGCTCCAGAGGCTATGGCGACGCCTTTGTCAGAAAGGTTGCAAATTAGTCCAAGGGTGTGCATCATATCAGCAGATGGAGGCACGACCAACTGTGGACGCAAAAGACAAAGCCCTGCATGAAATTGCAGAGCTTACCAAAAGCCTGACCGAATACGAGCGCTCCTATTTTCAAGAGGGGCGCTCGCTTGTATCTGATGCCGAGTATGATCGCCTGTTTGAAAGACTCAGGCACTTGGAGGCAGAATATCCCGAGGCCATTTTACCCGACTCGCCAAGCCAAAGGGCAGGTTCCGATCTGACGCAGGATTTACCGGAAGCCGACCATCAAATACCTGTGCTCAGTCTGGACAAGGTTTACAGCGCCGAAGAGCTTGGTGTTTGGCAGCAGCGGATGCAGCGGATGCTTGACAGCGCAGTTGTTGACATCGTGTGCGAGGAAAAGATTGATGGAGTCTCCATCGTTTTGTACTACACAAAGGGGATACTTGAGCGGGCCTTAACCAGGGGGAATGGCTATGTTGGCAACGACGTCACCGCCAATATCCGCACCATCCGCAGCATCCCGTTGCGTTTGCCCGAGGCAGTTTCCCTGGCTGTCAGGGGTGAGGTCTTTCTTCATGGTTCAGATTTTGAAAAACTCAATTCCAGCATGGAGGTTCCCTACGCCAATCCACGTAATCTGGCGGCAGGCACAATCCGCCGGGTTGTCAGTAGTTCCGTAGCTCAGATTCCCTTAAAATTCTTTGCTTATGATATGTATATGCTTGATTCTGTGGGTTCAAGCACCCATCATCAGGCCCTGATGCGTATGCAGGACTATGGTTTTCCGGTTAACCGCCGTTTGGCCTGGCTGCATTCCCCCGATCATCCGGCTCAGGAGGTGGAGGCCTTTCGCCAGAGTTTCCCCGAGGCCCTTGTCGGAACACACACCGAACTTCTTGCAGATTATATCCAGGCATCAACCCAGGGCCGCAGTCAGCTTGATTACGAAATCGACGGACTGGTGGCCAAGCTTGATGATGTGCAAGCCCGCGAGCAGTTGGGGTATACCGGTCATCATCCCCGCTGGGCGGTGGCCTACAAGTTTAACGCCCCACAGGGAGCATCGCGGGTCTTGGATATCGATGTGCAGGTTGGCCGTACCGGCCGCATCACGCCGGTTGCTCGCATTGAGCCTGTTCGCATTGGTGGATCGGTGATCAGAAACGTTACCCTGCACAATCAGGATTACATCGCCGGCCTGGAGCTGAACGTGGGCGACAGCGTTGCGGTCAGCAAGCGGGGTGATGTCATTCCTGCCATCGAGCAGGTAATTGATAAGGGTGATGCCAGTCATCCATACTGGCAGATGCCGCAGCACTGTCCTTCCTGCGGGGCCAGCCTCGAGGTACATGGCGCCCACTGCTTTTGCCCGAACCGCTATGGCTGTCCGGCCCAGCTACGGGGCCGGTTGCAGTTCTTTGTTGCCAGGGGGCAAATGGATATTGAAGGGCTGGGACCCGAGACCCTGGAAACCTTGTCACGGTTGAAGCTTGTGCAGAATATTGCTGACATCTATACAGCTGATTATTCCGTGCTGGAAAACGAGCCGGGCTTTGGAGCCAAAAAAATTGACGCAATCCGGAAGGGGATCAAGCAGAGTCTGGCTGTTCCATATCGAAGGGTGCTTCCCAGCCTGGGTGTTCCCGAGCTTGGACCGAAGGTCGTTCAGCTGCTGTGCGATGCCGGTATCCGCTCTGTCCAGGAATTATTCAGTATTGCTGATGAAAACGATGAGCAGCGGCTGTCAGATATCCACGGAATTGGACAGAAAACAGCGCGAACACTGATTGATGAGCTGAAGGACAGCCGCCTTAGGCAGCTGGTCGTCCATCTGCAGGCCCAGGGCCTGCAGTTCAACGAGGCAGAACCGTCCGAAGATAGCGAAGGTGCTGCGGATACTCCCTTTAAGGGGCAGGTGTGGGTAATTACCGGTAGTTTTCAGGAATTTCAGCCCAGATCCAGGGCGGCAGAGCTGATAACCAAACTGGGCGGCAATGTGGTTGGAGCAATTTCCGGCAGCACCACCCACCTGTTGGCGGGCAGTGGTGCCGGAAGCAAGTATGACAAGGCCCTGGAACGTGGTATGACGGTTGTCAACGAAGAGCAGTTCCTGGCCATGTTGCCCGAGGGCGGCCAGGCCGGCTGAGCCGATTAGGCCGGCGGAGCCGATTAGGCTGGGGCGTCGCCTACCAGGCACATCCAGGCCGCTTCGGCAGCAACCTCGTCACCGACATAGGCGATACCGCTTTGTTTGATCATGGCACCTCTAACGCGTTCGTTGGTAACCTCAATGCGAACCTCTTCGTTCGGGCGCACCTGACGGCGGAACTTGGCCTTTTCCACGGTCGCCAAAAAGAAGAGCTTGTCACCCAGCAGGCCCTGCTGGTTTACCCCTGCACCGCCAATCTGTGCCATTGTCTCTACCAGAATGACCCCGGGAACAACCGGGTAGTCGGGGAAATGGCCGGCAAAGAAGTGTTCTTTGTCGGTAAAGGTGCGGTAGCCCACGATTTTTTCGGCGGTGGCTGTTTCGATACGGTCAACAAACAAAAACGGATCCCTGTGCGGGAGCAACTCTTTTGGATTTTTCATAAATGTAGTATAGATAAATTGACTGGCTTGTGACAAGGCTTTTGTCGGTTGCTGACCGACAAGTTGACAGCCTTCAGCTAACATGCTAGCGTCAATCGATATTTAATGATTCTATTGAACAAAAAAAAGGAGTGTCCGGATGGATTCACAGGAAATATTTCAACTTATAGACAAATTCGAAACCAGCTCATTAGCTGAATTGAAGCTTAATCACGGCGATCTGAGTTTGCATATGCGCAAACCAGGGGCCTATCAGCAAAAGATTGTTCATGCTCCAGCCGGTCAGCCAATGGCTTTTCAGGCGGCTGCTGCTCCAGTTGCCGGCCCTGCTAGCCCCGAGTCAGCCGCCGCCCAGGCCGTCGAGGCTAAAGCCGCCGAGGCCAAGGCTGCTGACGATGGCCTTGAGCAGGTCACATCTCCGATTGTGGGCACCTTTTACCGCAGCCCATCGCCTGATTCCCCGCCACACGCTGAGGTGGGCGATGTTATAAAGGCGGGCAGCCCGCTTTGTATTGTTGAGGCCATGAAGGTCATGAATGAGCTCGAAGCTGATTACGATATGGAAATTGTTGCTGTGCTTGCCGAAAATGGCAGCATGGTTGAATTCGGGACTCCCTTGTTCAAGGTGCGGCGCGCATGATCGGGTCTGTACTGATTGCCAACCGCGGTGAGATCGCGGTGCGAATCGTCAGGGCCTGCCGCGAAATGGGCATCCGTTCTGTTATGGTCTACTCACAGGCGGACAAGGACTCGTTGGCAGTGCGAATGGCCGATGATGCGGTTTGCATTGGGCCGGCGCCGGCTTCTGAAAGTTATCTGCATGTTGATAACCTGATTGCTGCTGCAGTGCTTAAGCGCTGTGATGCCATTCATCCCGGGTATGGTTTCCTCGCAGAACGAGCTTCTTTTGCAAAAGCGGTGATTGAAGCCGGTTTAGTCTGGGTAGGTCCGCCGATTGAGGCCATTGACCTGCTGGGTGACAAGGTGGAAAGCCGGAAAGCGATGGAAAAAGCCG
>CAZDYA010000115.1:0-5350 GCA_964509515.1 uncultured Spirochaeta sp. | reverse complement strand
CCGCGGATCAACACCAGATTCGGGGGCGGCAATAACAAGTAAACCATTCGAATAGGCGACCACTTTGCCTGCAATATTCTTTGTTAATACCCTTTCAGCCGTTCGCTCAAGAAGGCTTACCAGATGACGCATATTATTCATTGCACCCCTTAGAACTTGCTCGTCTGCATCAGGCTTAAGCTCGAAAAATTCCATCTCTGGGGGGGGAGCACTAGCAGGGCTTGCGCCAAAGGCATGCAAGGTCCAGCGATCTTCGTGGGTCAAAAGAATTCCATTGCTCAACAAAGAGATTCTTGCCAAACGCATCCGCCCGGGAACCTGTCCCTGCCAAAGTAAACCGGAACGGGGCTCAATATGCAGCAGAACACCTGTTGGAGTTGCAGCATAAACGGTGCCATCCCTGGCTGCCATAGCATTTGAAACCTGAATTTTTTGGCTATACAAACGACTTGCTTCGGGCAACCAGACATGCACACCTTCCTCTGTATGTAACTGAACGGCCAAAAAACGGCCATATCCGGTAGCAGGAATGATTGAATGCACACTAGCTGGTATTTCCATATTCCAGACAATCTCACCTTCACGGTCAAACAAGGCAATCCCGCTTTGTCGCTTTTCCCCATCAAAAAATTCAACTGCAATTGCCGACAGGCCGTCTGCCACCCGCGCCAGGGCCAAGGGGCGGCCACCAAATGATGCTATCAGTCTTCGGCTTCCATCCCAGGCAAACCACCAAACCTGTCCATCGTCATCGCAGACAAGACAACCTCCTCCCCAAAAAACAGGTTGCACCGATACCGATGTTTCCAGTTGGAATTGCCATACAAGAGAGCCCCTTGGATTCAAGGCAGCTACCTCACCATGCTTGTTGGCAACAATGATATAACCATTGGCAGCCGCCACCGGTGAAAAAAGAGGACCTCTGCCGGTATTATCCTGAGACAAAGGAGTGGCAAATATTTCATGGTAACGGCGACGCCATAAAATACCCTCATAAATATCAGCCAATACCAGCCCCCCATCAATCAGGCTGGCCAGCACCCTTTGCTTTCCATGGATATTGAAATATCGGCCTGGGCGCCCATACATGTTTGTCTTATGCTGAAGATGCCCATTGCTATCCAGGATATGCAGATACTGATCATCAGAGTATATTACAATCGATGACTGATCAGACAGCAACAAGGCCGGCCCGGGAACTATCCCCCCCGGGGTATACCGCCAAAGATAACGAATCTCATTGGCTGAGATGTCAGGAGCCAGACATGGAGAAAGCAGACCAAAAAAAACCAGGACGGCAAGATACTGGCAGGATTTTCGTAGCTTATTCACGAATAAAAACTCCATAAACTTCCAGGTGAGCAGTATGGGGGTAAAAATCGAGTGCCACCAACCTCTGCAAGTTCCAGCCAGCACCATGCAAGAACCCGGCATCGCGGGCAAAGGTGTCGGGATTACACGATAAATAGCGAATCTCATTGGTGTTAGCCTTGCAAAGGTAATTCCGAGCTGCGGCAGACAGACCAGCACGCGGGGGATCAACCAATATCATTGCCCACCTTTGGGATGCTTCTTTGGTGCGTATCCACTGTTCTACACTCTGTTGTCGAAAAACAACCCCCTGAATAGCAGACTGAACCGCCGGACACCGATCTACCGACACACAGCTAACAGCCTGACTATACTTTCCAGCCGCAAAAAACCTGGAAAAAAGACCAATCCCGCCGTACAAATCAGCGATCACCATATCAGCGCCTGAATCTCGCCTGCCTGACTCCGTCTCCAAAGGCCCGCAAATAATTGGAAGCGCCCTGGATAATACATCCCGGTTACTTTGAAAAAAACCATCAACGGGAAATGTAAAACTAATTCCATCGACAGCAACATTGGCTTTCTGTCCGGAAAACCATATTTCACCATCAGCGGCGTACACCATCCACTCTTTCTTTCCAACGTGAAGATTCTCATAAATCGCCTTTTGTATGGCCGGGTCGGCTACCGGGCACTCACTTAATGCAACAAGTTGATTTGATTTTTCGGCCTTCATACCCCAACAGCCATTGGCATCGGAAAAGCGCATCCTGTTTCTATAGCCTTCGCTGTTACCTTCGATTTTCTCAACCTGATCTGGAATCGCTCTTGACTCAAGCTTACCAATACGCTGAAGGGAGCTTAAGAATGCCTGTATCTTGAAATCAAGTTGCGCCTTTGGCTTGATATATTGCAAACTGCAGCCTCCGCACTTGCCAAAATGAGCGCAAACTGGTTCACACCGTTCCGGACTGCCTTCGATAACTTCGATACAAACCGCTTCGGCAAAAGATCCCTTGTCGCTTATCACTCGGGCAACAACTGATTCGCCAGGAAGACAATGGGAGACAAAAAACACCTTTCCATCAAGACGAGCCAAGCCGCGACCATCAGAAATCAGGCTCTCAATTTTCAAGCTTAAATGATGGCTTTTTAGCTCCCTTTCCGGGTATAATGATTCAGCGATGACAACCTCCACTTGTTCCTGTATACTATCAAAAGGAGACATGAATGAACAACACTCGCCCGGTCAGCCTGCCGACGATCAAGCGCTTGCCTTCCTATCTTCATATAATCGAAGCTGCCAAAACTGAAGGGCGGCAATTTATTAGTGGCACGATCATTGCCGAGGAACTCGGGCTAGAACCAATACAGGTTAGAAAGGACATTGCCGCAACCGGAATTACCGGAAAACCGCGCATTGGCTTTCCGGTCGATGAGCTTATTGATGCAATTTCGTCCTTTTTGCGTTGGAACCAGGTAAATCAGGCCATCCTGCTAGGTGTCGGCCATCTTGGTACTGCCCTGATGGGCTACACTGAATTCCGCCGGCATGGTCTGGATATAATTGCAGCTTTTGATGCCGACCCATCCAAACAATCAAAAACAATTAACGGCATTAACATCTATCCCATCGAAGAGATGGAAAAATTCACCCGCAAACAAAAACCCGAGATTGCCATTTTGACGGTGCCTTCGGGAGTAGCCCAGGAAACTGCCGATGCCGTTGTGGCAGCAGGAATAAAGGCTGTTTGGAATTACACCAACGTCAAACTAAAACTACCGCCCCACGTGTTGGTACAAAAAGAAGATTTATCTTCCGGCTATGCAGTCCTGTCAGTCAAGATGGGAATGCATAAACTTCAGCAGGAATAATAATGCAAGACACCCTGGAATTTCAGCAGGAAATGCTGATCAACCGCCTAAAAAAAAGACGTCGCCATCTCTGGAAGTGGGCAAAGCGGAACGATATCACCTGTTTCCGCCTTTATGACCGCGACATCCCCGAAATACCATTTGTGATTGATGAATACCAAGGGTACCTAAACATGGCCGAGTATGAGCGTCCGCACAACAGGAGCCCAAAAGAACATGCTGTTTGGGTGGAAGCAATGCGACAAGCTGCTGCCAGAGGCGTAGGTATTTTGCCAGACAGGGTTTTCATGAAATCAAGGGAACGCCAACGAGGTTCTTCGCAATACGAGAAAGCTGGTCAGCAGCAGATCGAAATAACCGGGACCGAGAACGGCTTAAGATTCATCCTTAATCTGTCTGATTATCTTGACACCGGTCTCTTCCTGGACCACCGGACAACCAGGCGTTACGTTATGGAAATGTCATTTGGTGCATCAGTACTAAATTTGTTTGCGTACACAGGCAGCTTCACCGTATATGCCGCCGCCGGCGGTGCAGAACGGACGGTCTCAGTAGACCTTTCCAACACCTACTGCGAATGGACCCGCAGGAACCTGGAGCTAAACGGCCCCTTCCCTGGCCGGCATGATATTATCGCCATGGATGTCTTTGCATATCTGAAAGAGGCCAAGGAGAGAAAGGAACGCTACGATATTATCATACTCGATCCACCGACCTTCTCTAACAGCAAAAAAATGGACGGTGTTCTGGATATCCAGCGGGATCATGTGGGGCTAATTAAAGATTGCACTGAGCTATTACGGCCGCGTGGTATACTGATATTTTCGACCAATTTCAGAAAGTTCAAGCTGGATTCAGAAAGCCTGCCGCAGAACATTAGCATCAGGGAATTAACCCCAAGAACCATCCCGGAAGACTTTCGAAACCAGAAGATCCATCGCTGCTGGGAAATTGCCAAGGAATAACACCAAAAATCTAGCTGGCATGACAGACCTTGTTTCGACCGCTATTTTTGGCCTCATAAAGCGCCTTGTCGGCCCTGACAAAAAACTGCTGGGAACTTTCACCTGTTTTGTGGGTGGCACAACCCAAGCTCATGGTAATAGTTTTGGTACCCTTGATAGCCGGCATGCCTTCCACATCAGCCCTTATCCGTTCCGCAATGCGTTTGGCCACCTTTTTTCCACAACCTGGCAAGATTACGACGAACTCTTCTCCCCCATAACGGCAAGGAATATCCATGGATCTAACCAGTTTGTTTAGCCGTTGGGCGACCCCTTGTAGCACCAGGTTACCGGCATTATGGCCAAAGGTATCATTAAACTGTTTGAAATGATCGATATCCATGATAATCAAAGACAAATCATCAGCATCAGTTTGACCTTGCCTAAGCTGCTCAATAAACAGGTCGATACGCTGCTCAAAAAACCTTAAATTAAAAAGACCGGTCAGGTGATCTCTGGTAGCATGTGTGTCTAATTCACGAACCCTGTTCCTAAGGTCATCATTCAGGTCGACAACAGCCTTTCTTTCACGATCAACCGAATAATACTCCTTGGCATTTGCCATAGCTGTACCAAGAAAATTGCTCATGGCTTCCAATAAATGAAGATCAGATTCAGCGATAGCCAAAGGAGCTTCCAGGCTAATCAGCCATAGCACCCCAACCACTGCCTCACGGTGATACACAGGGATTATCAGAAAAGAGCGTACGGTTTGCATTACTTCCAAACCGCTTCGATCCTTGTCTGCCATAGGCAAATGAATGACTTCTTGTACATCGGGGAAATGAAAACTGGTTCGCTGTATATATGCCAACGATGTTGCTCCATCGGCTTTTTCAATCAAGTATGGATTCTTGTCACCCCAATCAAGCATTTTATTGGCCATGGGATAATACTTTTTCTGGTCAGCCATAATATGTTGCAGCTGTAGCTTTTCATCATCCGGAAGCAACAAGGCGAAAAGGTTAAACGGGTACCTTCTTAAAATTTCACTGCCGAATTGCCTGAATAACTCGGCCGGCTCAACAAGATTATTCAATTGGACTACAAAATCCAAAAAGCGCCGCTGTTCGGCAGCCTGAGATAAAGCCTTTACTGCACCAAGTTTTTCCAGCTTATACAGACGCTCATATTGGGCTGCGAACAAGGCAATCCAATCC
>CAZDYA010000114.1:0-5351 GCA_964509515.1 uncultured Spirochaeta sp. | reverse complement strand
GCATGATGCCACTTCCGTGCAAGCTGGTGACCTTAGCATGAGTATTGCATTGGACGACGGCAGCACGGTAATTATAAACACAGATAACGAAGAATGGCCTGGCGAGGGTGTCGAGTTTTTGGTTGATGGTGGTGATTCCAATAACCCCAACTGGCGCTTTTATGTGGATTACGGCGCCATGGGTTTGACGGATGGTGTCTATACCTTCGTGATTACCGCTGGTGAAGGCGGCGCCGGCGGCGAAACCGAGCGCAATATTACTGTTCTGATTGATACCACTGCTCCGGATGTCGAGATAACCAAGCTGCAGCCTGTCAAAATTAACGATGCGGCACCGGCTGATCCGGGGACGGTTAATAATGTAATTGAATTCCAGATTGCCGCCTCCGACGAGAACGGTTTGGCTGAAAATTCCGTGCGCTGGTGGGCTTTGCGCTCTGACACAGCACAGCCTGATTTCGATACTGCTTTCCCATCCGGCAATGAAACCGGTGGACAGTTTGCCTCTTCACCGTATACCGGCAAGCTTGATACCCGTGATTTTGATGACGGGGTTGAATACACCCTTTGGGTGATTGTTCAGGACAAGGCTGGCAACGAAACCGTTATCAGTGAAGCTTTTGTTGTTGATCAGTCTACCGACGATCCCTATGTTGAATTTACCGACCTTGATGACAGTATTGATACCGCCGGGGCAGCCGGTGTTGGCGGGGTTAACCTGCTTGATTACGGCGCCAAAATTCGCGGTTCTGTGCTGGATGACGTTCGTATCGACAGCACCTCGCTCCGCATTAGCTTGAATGCCGTTGATTCATGGGAAGCTATTAATGGTACAGTCGGCCCCAATTCCAGCAATGTTAGCTTCTCGCATGATCTGGGCGCCTTGGCCGAAGGTATTCATTACTTCTACCTGCAGTTCAGTGACCTTGCATCTTCCAAGTTGCAAAAAGACGGCGCACCAGCGGTTACGGCAGCTACCACGACGGTAGGGCCGATATACTTTGCGCTGGACTTTGAAGCCCCGGCCGTGGCGGTAACCAGCCCGGCAGCTTCCAGCTATGCCAGCAGCACCTTTACGATCTCTGGTACAGCGGTTGATTCCAATGGCTTGGCAGAAGAGGATCTTGGCTCCGGTTTGACCGAGTATGTATTGGTTAAACCGGATGGCGTTGTTGACTGGGCAAGTGCAACCAAGGTTCCGGTTACTGCCGGGGTCTGGGACTACGAAGTGACCGGCATTTTTGACGGTTCGCAGGAAGGTGTTTTTACCATAAATGTGCGTGCCTATGACAGTTTTGATCGCTTTGTAACCCTGCCGTTCAGTTTTACTGTTGATACG
Source organism: uncultured Spirochaeta sp. (assembly GCA_964509515.1). Lineage (GTDB taxonomy): Bacteria > Spirochaetota > Spirochaetia > DSM-27196 > DSM-8902 > Spirochaeta_B. The sequence continues at coordinate 4,012 of CAZDYA010000114.1, read as the reverse complement.
GCATTGCCGACAGCAGCGATTGACGTTCCGACACTTGGCAGCTGGATGCAGGGTGCATCCGGCAGTATCAGCGGTTCGGCGGCCGATGCCAGCGGCATCGCCGAGGCTCGTTATTGGGCCGGGAACGACGTTGATACCCCGCCAGCCGACGTGACCACCTGGTCGCTGGCAACCGGTCTTACCGGATGGTTTGGCAGCCTTAACCTGGATGCGTTGGGCGAGGGCGACAAGCGCTTGCACGTTAGGGTCAAGGATAATGCGGGCAACTGGAGCAATGCAGTTACCCAGGATTTTGGTGTTGACCAGGATGCTCCTGAGCTTGTGGAAGATGAATTGGGCGGCAATGTAGGCCGCAATGCCGAGTTCATTATTGGCGGTGATTTAACCGATAGCAACGAGCTTGCCAACCTGACTGTGGTTCAGCACAGTATTGTTGGCGGCGTATCTGTTGATGATGTAGAAATATACAACGCAGCAGCTGCCGGTCAGGCTACGGCTTGGTCGGTAACAGGTTTGCCGCGCGACTTTGCTACACCGGCCAATCACCTGCTGACTGATGGTGTTTTTGACTATGTGGTTACCGTAGAAGACGTGGCGGGCAAGACCGATACCGTCACCCGTCGGGTAACCGTTGACCTTAACGGCCCGACAGTTAGTATTACCGCGCCGCCGGCTACCGGTTATCGCTTTGGTGAAAACATGAACGTTACCGGTACGGTAGCGGACGAAGCCACCGTTAGTGACATTGATGAGGTCTATTATTGGATAGGTGATCAGGGCGAAGCAGTTCCTGGCAATCCTGCCGCTAACGACTACACCGGTTGGGAAGTAGTAACCCCGGTTAAAACCGGTCAGGGACTGGCCGACTGGTCCGATACTGTAAATCTTACAACCCTTGGCGAAGGCGAAAAGACCTTGCATGTGGCTGCCAGGGACACAGCGGGCAACTATAACGCAGCCGTGGTAACACGGGACTTTATCGTTGATCAGAATGCACCGACTGTTGATGAAACATTGATTAATACTACAGCAACGCAGTATACCAATGCTGCCTTCTCGCTTTCAGGGGATGCTACCGACAGCAACATACTTGATCGTATCGAGATCAGGCAGGGGGGTGCCGGTGGAGTATTGGTTGAAACGATTGCCATTACCGGCACCAGCGACACCTGGCAGGTAGATGACCTGCCGCGTAATCCGGCTAGTGTTGGTGATCTTTTACTGGATGACGATATTTTCGAATACCATATTCAGGTCTTTGATATTGCCGGGCGTTCGGCCTCGGTCAGCCGTGTTGTACAGGTTGATACCGCAGCTCCAACTGTAACAGTTGCCGATTTTAGTCCGATCGTCCCGCTTACTGGTACAGATTACATCGACGGAACCGTCTCGTTTACCGCAACCGTTACCGATGATGTTGGTGGCAGCGGATTGATCACCAATCCTGTAAGCTGGTGGATACTGCCGGCAGCCGACCCGGTACCCGATTTTGTTACGGCCGGAGGCACCAGCTTTGGTGCATCACCATACACTGATGGCATTGATACTGCTGATGTAGTTGATGGCCTGGCCGACGGTGATTATGTTCTGTACTTTGTTGCACAGGACAAGGCCGGAAACGAAGGCATTGCTTCCAGTGCCGTAACGGTAGACCAAAGCAAAGATGCACCGATTTTTGCCTATACACTGCCTGTTGCAGCTGGAACGACTATCTATACCGACCGGGCAGACATGGACGCCACTGGCTCTGTTACCGATGTTGACGGACTGGCACTGGTTCAGTACCGCTTCCCGGGGGTTGTTGGCTACGAAGACTGGATAGAGATTGAATCATGGGCAGCCGACTGGCCAACCAGTTACAACTGGACCATAGATTTGACACCGCTGATGGATGGCACCGGGCGCTCCTTCGAGGTTCGTGCCGAAGACCGCAAGGGCGAGACCGCCTTTTACGATGTCGCCGAGACCTCGCCAACCTTTACCATCAGTACGGGTAGTCCAGAGGTAGATATTACGACACCGGCTACCGGCGCTTTCTACACTGCTCCGGATACAATCGCAGCCGAAGGTTCGGTAAGCCTGGACGTATCAAGTGCGCCAGCCTTGATTACCAAGGTAGAGTACAGCCTTGGGGCAGCTGGCAGCTGGACAACTATCGCCGAGAATGCCCTCGGATTGGGAACAGAGGCGGGTGGAATTATTACCTATGACTGGACCCAGAATATCTCGATTGATGCAGCCCAGAGCGAAGGCACCCTGCGGGTAAATATCAGGGCTACCGCTGATAATGGGCAGACAGCTACCCAGATCAAGGAGATCAGGATAGACAAGACTGTTCCTTCCATCGTTTTCTCCACTCCAGCTGATGCAGCGGATGTAAACGGTATGGTAAGCGTCTCCGGTACAGCCGATGACGGTAACAGTGTTGGTCAGGTTAGCCTGGAAGTGCTTGACGGCACGATGACACCGGTACTGACCTATGCCAACACCGGCTCATATAACTGGAGCCAGGCAATAGATACAGTCAACGATCTTACCGACGGGCTGACCTATACCCTGCGGGCAACCGTTTATGACGAAGCCGGTAATTCGGCCGTTGCTACCAGGACAATTACAATAGATCAGGCTGGTGATACACCAGAAATAGTCTATGCCGAATCCGGCATAGAGGATGATGGCTCAGCTGTGTTTATGAACACAACATCATTCAGCCTGCGGGTCAGCGATGACGACGGTATTGACCTTGTGCGTTACCGCTATGACGATCCGGGTGATGATTCCGTTGCCTGGTCGCAGGTAGACAATGCCAGTGGAACCGCTTTGGCAACATTGGCCATACCTTTGACAGGATTGACTGACGGCTTGCACACGGTTGAATTCGAGGTTGTTGATACCGAAGGCTTTGCCTCTGGTACGTTGGCAACCGCGGCGATTGAGTTCCGTGTTGATACCCTGGCGCCGGCGCTGACAATCAGCACCCCGGCAGCCGATAGTGCTTTTAATGCAAGCTTTGGCATGACCGGTTATGTAACCGATGCCAACCCTGTTGATACAGTTGAATTCCGTGTTGATGGCGGTAGCTGGGTTGCGGCTGATACCCTGGTATATAATGCAGGTGGATCGCGTTGGGACTGGACAATTTCTGTGCCTGATACCGGCCTTGCAGACGGAAATATTTCTGTCGAGGTTAGGGCTACAGATCGTGCGACACGTACCGATAACAGTACCCGCACCTTCATGTTCGATAATGCGGCCCCAACGGCCACCATTACCGAACCAACCGACAAGAACGCTGGCGACCCTGCCAACATTCAGGTTAACGGCAGCTTTACCCTTAGCGGTACCAGCGCCGACCCGCACAGTGGAATCAGCAGTGTTGCCCTGTATATAGTTAAACCTGGTGACGTGCTGGAATCAGTGGGTGCGGTTACTGGTACTACCAGCTGGTCAGCCACCTTTGATTCGACCCTCTTTGATAATGCGACTTATGCGACCGAGATTGATCCGGCCGCCGGCGATTATCGCGGGGTTTGGGATGTTGTGGCCAGGGTAGTTGTCGAGGACGTGGCCGGTAATTCATCCAGCGAGGATATTACCCTCCGCATAGACCAGACAACCAACCTGCCGGTCATCAGCTTTACTAACCTGGAAGACGATGCGGGCGAACCGGCTTATCCGACAACCTTTGCGTCTGCAGGTTCTGTAACCGGAACGATCACCGATGATGACGGTGTAGATTACATCGAATACCGCTTTGACGGTGCCGGCGGATGGACCACCCTGCAATTGGCAAATGGACTGGTTGAATCCTTTAGCTTCTCGTATGCAGCTTTGGCAGACGGTGCACATACTGTTGAGGTCAAGGCCTATGATACAGCGGGTGGGGTGGTTTATATCACTGAAACAGCTGCAATTGACTTCGTACTAGACACCCTGCCGCCGACTGTTGGGATCACAACACCGGCAGCCAACAGTTTCTGGAACAACACAGTTACAGTAACCGGTACGGCAA
>CAZDYA010000113.1:0-5409 GCA_964509515.1 uncultured Spirochaeta sp. | reverse complement strand
AGGATAGACAGTTATATCCCCAGTTACGGTTGTTGTGGCTGTGAATGAAGTTCCACCACCGCCTGTTTGAGTACGCCAGCCGGCAAATGTGCTGCCAGCCAGACTTGGAGGCGTCGGCAATGTGCCAACGTTGGTCGCCGGCGAAGCCACAGTCTTTGTGCCAGGATTAGCAGCAATATCAGCTCCAGTACTATCAAAGGTAACCGTATAAGAATAGGCCTCCCACACAGCGTAGACTGTAATTCCCGCCGTTACCTCGGTATCCACCAGGAACTCACTTCCCGTAGCAGGCGTTTCTCCAACTGCTGTTGTCCCGGGGGCAATATCCTCAGTCCACCAACCGCCAAAAACATATCCAGCGTACACAGGATCCGCAGGCAATGTGCCAACAGCGATATCCGGTGACTCAACACTTGCCGGAGCAGGATTGGCCGCACCATTCCCATCATACTGAACGGTATAAGAATAGGAATCCCATTCGGCATACAATTGCTGATTAGCGGCAGGCATCACGAAATCAGCAGAGACCGCGTAGCTATCTCCTGTCCCATTTGCCAAAGTATTCCAGCCCCCATACAACCAACCGGTTCTTGCAAGGCTACCGGAATTATCGGCCAAGACGATCTGCTCATCGGCAAAATACAAATCAGCATCAGGTACAGTACCGGAAGTCGCTTCGTTGGCAGAATATGTCAAAGAAAAGACATCCCTTTCCATATCCAATGGAAGGGATTCGCCAAAATCATTGAGCGCCACCACGCGCCAGGTCACACTCTCACCGGCAGACAAACTGCTAATATCAATCGTTGTATCTGAATAGCTTTCAGTATTTGCCGCCAGATCACCCGAAATATCAACAAAAGCACCGGCCGCCAGTTGACGGTAAACCCTGTATGCCGTCTCGCTATTGGAAGTATCTTCCCAGCTGATATCAACCGCATCAAGATCACCAGCCCCATCACGATTGAATGCCTCTACAGTGGCCCCTGTGGGCGACATGGGAGGCGCAGAAATATCTTCGGCTGCCAGAACAATTGATTTACTGGAGGTTTGACCATCATAAATCTGAACAATTTCACCTATACGGCGAACGATCTCACCACCGTTTTTCAGTCTAGCGGTCAGATACCATGTGCCACTGCTGATATCAGCAGGTCCAATATCCAAAGTGCCTGCTACCAGATCGAGTGAATATGGAATGGCCATTACAGCCCCTGGCAAAGCTCCGGGGTAAGAAGTCCAGTAAAGCTCTACTGCGTCTACCATCGCCGGTGGCCATGCCACCTCAAACTCTAGAGATCCGGTGGCTTCCTGCAAGGCAGACAGCACAACATTAACAATACTGCCTCCATCTTGCACCTCTACCGTTGCCTGTCCACGAAAGGCTGGATCAACAACACCAGTCAAAAAACCCTCAACCACTACCTGCCATTCGCCAAGGGCAAGACCGGTAACGGCCAAGCCACCAGCAAAATCAGCTGCCGTTTTATCGGAAAAGACCCTGTCAGAAAAACCGGCTCGACTGACTGTCACCGAATATTCAAGGTCAGCCGCGGCAACCGGGGCTGGTAAAACAGAACGGTCTCCGATCTCGTTGTCCAAAAACACTGCCAAGGATGCCTTCTTGCTGCCGCTTTTAGAAACCTCAGTCTCTTCTGGAACAGGAGTCATCGGGTTTTTACACCCGGAGATTATGTACAGGATTCCAATCAATATAAATAATATTCTTGTAAATTTTCTCATAGCTTACTCCACCACCGAAAAATCAAACTGCGCGGATCGATAATCACCGGGAGTAATTTCAACTATAACATTTACCGAATGAACACCGAAACCAAGACCAGCAGCTGTAACTTCAGCGACGTGATTACCGACGGCTCCAGGGGAAACCGTAATATCTGCATGACTAGCGGCCACCACCTCATCAAGCTGCCAGGAATAAGAAGTCTTTCCACTGTTAACAGTTACATTCATCTGATCAGGATAATTGGTGGCACTTTTACTTAGAATTGCCTCGCCTGTCATGGAAACATCTATCTCGGCAGGGTTGGAAACATCAATGGTCACAGACAGATCGGCCACCGCCTGTTCCCAATGAGCATAAAGGGTATGCGCTGTCAAATTTGTCACGGTTACACCAGCAGTAATTAAATCACCATTTCCGCCAGCTTCGGTATACCAGCCCAGGAAATTATAGCCATTGCGGCTTGGTGCCGGTAAAGACCCGTAAACCTCGCCATAGGTCACCGGCCATGTCGATGGATCAACCGTACCGTCGCCAGGATCAAGCGTTACGGAATAACTTGGTTCCTGCCACTGTGCTACCAATGTCATTGCTGTAGTTACAGGATCGGCAAAATTCCAGGCGGAAGCCCCATTATACCAGCCATTAAAAACCCAACCGTCTTTTACAGGGGCCGGATCCGGGGCTGAAATAACAAACCCTGGACGAACCAACTCAGAACTTATAGCGGTCCCACCATCGCTATCGAATTCAACCTGTAAATACCAGCGGGCACGCACGATAATATGGTTATTAACAACAGTAGCCGCCGAAAAAGCGGAACCAGTCCATTCATTCCCAATAAACCAGCCGCCAAACACATAGCCGCTGCGAACAGGTGCTATTGGCAGGCTTCCCACATCAACATCGGGATCTTGTACCTGGATTACGGACGGATCGGCAGGAGTATCTGCCTCTCCACTATCAAAAGTAACTATGTAGCTGTAAGCCGGAGTTGTGCCATCTCCACCGCTTCCTGAACCTCCGCCACCTTCGGTTCCTGGGTTGAGAACTATGTCATCTGAACAAGCAGATAAAAATAATAACAGCACACCTCCAATTAACAACATGTAATTGGTTCTCGTTTTCACATGTATATGATAAATGCTAATACTATTATCTGCAATCCATTTCAGAAAATATTGTAAAACAGGCCATGCAATAGGACCCAATAATAACAATAAATCTATTGCATCTATGGCCCAAACCCGGTAAAGTGACGAAAAAGGCAATAAGGAGGCCAAAATGGCTCATGTTATTTCAGATGAATGCGTAGCTTGCGGTGCTTGTGTCGATGCATGCCCGGTAAACGCCATTCTTGAAGGCGACCCAATCTATAAAATTGACCCTGCTCTTTGCACTGATTGCGGTGCTTGCGTTGATGAATGCCCAACAGAGGCTATCTCTCAGGCATAATTCCAAAGTTTTTATGGAAGCCGGCATTTTTTGCCGGCTTTTTTTACCACTTTCAATAGTAGCTGTACATTCCGCCTTTTCCTGATATATTTAAGCATTCATGCACACATCAATTTCCAAGCGAGCATTGATAATCGCCTCTATCTGCACATCATTATTGGTAATACTATGGCTAGTTTCTCCATTGGCACTCACACCAATAGTTGATTCCAGGCTAAAAGTGCTTGAAAAACGCCTGGATGCATCGGTTATTTGTGATTCGCTATATGTTTCGCATGGCATGAAGATCAAGTGCAAATCCTCGGATATCATTTACAATGGCTTGCAGGCCACTACCGGGAAACTGGCAGTACAGATCAAACCACTATCGCTAATATCCGGAAACTCTGTAATTGGAAAGCTTGTAATAGATGACATTAGGCTAAGTCGTGTTTTAATGCCAGCCAATTTATTGCATCTAAATTATTTCGAAGCCGATTTATCCAAATTTAATCACAGTAACTTTTCGGGAAAAATATATATAAATACCCAGGGGGCTTTTTCTCAAAACAACCAGGAAGCCGGTTCATTTTCCATCGACCATGAAATATGGCTGGACAGGCTCAGAATCAAGGGCGAAAGTTCCATTAATAATTTAAAGTTGCCGGTTCTAGCTCTATTATTTGGTTCGGATTGGGAAACCAGAATTCAGTCTGGCCTATTTTCATGGAGCATGCGAAATACGGCCGGGGAATTTTCCTTGAGAGATACAACACTAAACATCCCGCAAATCGCCAACGATATCATTGATTTGCCGCCAATCTACTACAGTTTTACCGCTAAAAACACCAGTAATGAATGGAAAGGGCTAACTGGAGATGCCCGGATACAGGATATCAGATTATCTTTTATTCCTTCACTGATAGACAACCAAATCCAGTTAAAAATTGAGCTGCCACCAAGCGGAATTCAGAGCATTCTTGATACCATACCTTCCACTCTATTAGGTGAATTAGGCGAAGTAAAAATCAGGGGAAACGTTGAATGGCATATGCAAATGCAGATTCCTTTGCAGGATACCAAAGAGCTGCAATGGGAAAGCAGTACTGAGTATAGCGATATTCTACTGGAGCATTTGCCTGACAGCATAAATGTCTTTAGGCTCGAAGGGCCTTTCCTGCACCATATTACTGACCCAACAATTGGCTATGACAGGGTTATCAGGATCGGACCCATGAGCGCGCCAGACAGGGATTGGCTTGAACAATATAGTGGCCTTGATGAAAATCGTTTGGAAGAACTGCTTTCCAGAAGACCTGCTGCAACCTCTGTCGCAGTAATGCGTGCTCGCAGCCCTCTTTCCCATCGATTTTTTGACAAACTGCTTTTTCAGGATCCAAACTACCATTTTGTTCCACTCCAGTCCATAAGCCCCTGGATACCGCTGGCGGTAGTAACAGCAGAAGACGGGGAATTTTTTCGCCACAGAGGTATCAACTGGCGTTCAGTCCAACATGCTATTGAGCGAAATCTTAACGAGGGTGAATATTCGGTTGGCGCCAGTACAATTCCAATGCAGCTGGTCAAAAACTTGTTTTTGGATCAGGATAAGGTTCTGGCCAGGAAACTGCAAGAAGCCCTGCTAGTCATGCTAATGGAACAGGTTGCCGCAATCCCCAAGGATAGGCAACTGGAAGTTTATCTTAACATTGTAGAATTCGGACCCGGCATCTACGGCATCCATGATGCCTGCAATTACTACTTCAACAAAACCCCGGATGCCATTACACCAATAGAAGCTGTCTGGTTAGCCAGCGTGCTACCATCGCCCAAACGATTCCACTACTACTACGATGCCGGCGAGGTATCAGAGGCATGGCTGGAAAGAATGCAACATATCCTGGAGATCATGCATGCCCGACAGCGCATTTCTGACCAGGACTTTGAACAGGCCATGCAAGAAAAACCGCAGTTTGCTTATCCTGAAAAAACAAAGCAAATCAAGAAATACAAAAGCAAGTAAAGAGGTTTATTCCCACTCAATGGTTGCTGGGGGTTTACTGGACACATCATATACCACACGCCCTATGGACTTGACCTGATTGGTTATGGCCGCAGATATTTCCCGTAAATCTTCCCATGGCATAGGAAAAACGTCAGCCGTCATGCCATCACGGCTGATTATTGCCCTTAATGCCAGTACATAACCATATTCGCGGGCATCGCCTGCC